>NZ_PJJK01000113.1:0-111959 GCF_002929785.1 Cryobacterium sp. Y62
TCATGACCCGCATCGCCTTCGGCTTCACATCACCAGACGCCCTGATCGCTCTGGCGATGCTCAGCCTCGGCGGACATAAACCCGTGCTCCCCGGCCGGGTTTAACCCACGGTTGCGTCAGGAGAGCCCAAAAACGACGGTGAAAACTCAGCCACCCGAGCACGATTGATGTGTAGGGACCGGACACATCGCTGACATGTTGTACGCGGGACATTCCTGACACTCTTTTTGAATGTGAGTGATGAGTGTGAACGAGCGTTGGCTTGAAATCCTGTTGGCCCCGCAACGCGATGGAATCAGCGTTGCTGCTGCCTGTCGCCGGTACGGCATATCCAGGCAGTCGTTTTACGACTATCGGCGACGGTTGCGGTCCGAGGGAGTCCCTGCGTTGCAGCCGCGGTCAACGAGGCCGACAACCTCGCCGTCGAGGACGGCGTCAGAGGTTGAATCGTTGATCGTGAAGCTCCGTGTCGATAATCCTCGGTGGGGTGCGCGGACCCTGCATACGAAATTGGTGCAGGCGGGTCTGGCACGCCCACCGGTCGTGTCCATGATCCACCGCGTGTTGCAACGGCACGGTCTCGTCGTTGCGCAGGAGCACCGGGTGCCGAAAGAGTGGAAGCGATTCGAGCGTCATTCCCCGAACGATCTGTGGCAGATCGATGGCACGATGGTGGCCTTGGCCGACGGGTCGAAGGCGTGGATCGTCGACCTGCTCGATGACCATGCCCGGTACGCGATCGGCGCAACAGCCGTCAGACGCTTCACGGTGCACGCAGCCTGGAAAGCGATGGACACCGCGATCACCGAGCACGGCGTGCCGCGGCAGCTGATCAGTGACAACGGGTTGCAATTCAAATCAAGAAAGGGACAGAAGCCCGTGTTCTTCCAAAAGCGCCTGGCCGCGCTGAACATTCACCAACTCAACTCTCGGCCCCGGCACCCGCAGACGTGCGGGAAGCTCGAGCGGTATCACCGCACCTTCAAAGAGTTCTATGCCGACAACGGCCCCACTGCCACGGTCGAGGAATTGCAAGAATTGTGTGACCGGTTTCGCTGGTACTACAACCACGAACGACCGCACCGCGCCCTCAACCAGCAGACGCCCTCAGTCGTCTATGACGCGTCGCGGAAGATGACGCCCGACGACGTGCGCCGGGGAGGAAACACAGGACCGCGGGTACTGACTGTCTCCGCGAGCGGCGCTATCAAATACCGCAGGCGGCGGATCCATGTCGGGATGCCTTTGTCGGGTCAGAAAGTCCGCGTCACGGAGGCGAAATGTCGCTTGCCATGAGTATGGGACCACCGTAGGCGGTTTTCTGCCAGGTTCATGGGACCACCTGAATAGCCAGTTATGGGACCACCCGGCGAGTCGTGCCGGTGGGTTCTTCGCGCAGCTGTTTGATCATCGCGTCAGCATTCTTTCGACATGGAGGTCATCAGCGATGGGATTCAGGGAGGTCAGTGTGAATGAGATCAGGGAAGTGCTGCGGGGGTGGCTCGATGGGGTTGGGCTGAGGGTCGTCGCCGAGCGTGCCGGCGTGGATCGGAAGACCGCGCGGCGGTATGTGCTCGCGGCGCAAGAGGCGGGGCTGGTGCGATCGGGCGGTGTCACGGCGATCACGGACGAGATCGTCGGCGCGGTTGTCGCCTCGGTGCGCCCGGCCCGGCCCAACGGCCACGGCAGTGCCTGGGAGGCGTTGTTGGAGCGGGAGGCGCAGATTAAGGTCTGGGTCGTTGGGGATGGCCGTGACCACCCAGCGTTGTCGATCTTGAAGATCGAGGAGTTGCTCGCGCGGTCGGGCTGCATGGTGCCGTATCGGACGTTGCATCGTTTTGCGACGGAACGCTGCGGTATCGGCTGCGCGACGTCACGGTGCGCGTCAACGCTGGCGAGCCGGGCGCGGAATTGCAGATGGACTTCGGCCAGATGGGCTTCATAACCGACGCGGACACCGGGAAGCGTCGGCGGGTGCACGCGCTGATCTTCACCGCCGCGTACTCACGGCACATGTTCGTCTGGCTGTCCTACTCGCAGACCCTCGCCGCGGTCATCGCCGGGTGCGAAGCGGCGTGGGCGTTCTTTAACGGGGTTTTCAAGGTCCTCATCCCCGATAATTTGAAGCCCGTCGTCACCGCTGCTGACGAGGTCAACCTGAAGTTGTCGTCGGGATGGCTCGACTACGCGCAGCACGCCGGGTTCGTCACCGACCCCGCCCGCGTGAGGGCACCCCGCGACAAACCCCAGGTCGAGCGGGCAGTGCAATACGTGCGTGGCAACTTCTGGGCCGGAGAGACCTTCGCGACCCTCGAACAGGCCCAAGCCGCCGTCACTACCTGGTGCGCCAGCCGGGCGGGGATGCGGATCCATGGCAGCACCCAAGCCCGCCCCGCGGAGCTGTTCGCCCAGGCTGAAGCTTCGGTGTTGCTGCCGGTCCCGGCGGTCTATGACGTGCCGGTGTTCACCCGGGTGAAGGTGCACCTGGACCTGCACGTCGAGGTGGGGAAGGCGTTGTATTCGGTGCCGGGCAGCTACCTCGGCCGGGACCTCGACGCTCGCGCCGACCGCGCTCTCGTCAAGCTTTACGACAGCGGCCGGTTGGTGCGGATCCATCCCCGACAGGCACCCGGCGGTCGGTCCACGGACCCGGCCGATATCCCCACCGGCAAGGCCGGGTATGCCCTCCGCGACCTGGACCTGCTCATCGCGACGGCCGCAGGACATGGCCCGAACATCGGCATTTATGCCGCACAGATCCTGGACGATCCGCGGCCGTGGGCGCGGATGCGGGCCGTTTACCGGCTGCTGGGCTTGGTCCGTCGTTACGGCGCCGACCCGGTCGAGACGGCCTGCGCCCGGGCGTTGGAGCTGGACGTGGTCTCGGTGATGAAGATCGAATCGATGCTGCAACGCGCGACGGAGAACACGATCCCGCTGCTGCCGGGCCGCACCGACACCGACGGCGCCCGGTTCGCTCGAGCCCCCGCCGAATACGCCGCCCGACGACAGGCCGAAATGGCCAGTTCCGGGACCGCTCTGGCCAGTTCGGGGACCAGCCTGGCCCGTTCTGGGACCGCCCTCGCCGTTGAAGGGACCGCCTCCCCGGCCGCTGATGGGCGCCTGTCCGCAGCCAGCGTCGCGGCAAGCGCCAGCAACGCTACCGGCCTGACCGTGGTGAATCCCGGCTTGTTCACCCTCATCGTTCCCGAGACTGACAAGGAGAACTCCTTATGAGCACCACGACGACCAAACCCACCCCGACCGTTGCTCGGCCGGTCGATCCCATCAGCACCGACCTCGCCCACACCTTGCGCACCCTCAAGCTTTCCGGACTCAAGGACACCCTGCCTGAACGCCTCGCCCTCGCGCGTCAACACAGCATGGGCCACGCCGCGTTCCTCGAGGTGCTCCTCATGGACGAGGTCACCCGCCGTGAGGGGCGTTCCGGGATGCTCCGCGCCGCCAAAGCCGGCCTCGACCCCAGCATGCGGATCGAGACCTGGGATGAATCCGCTGACCTCCGCTACGACCGCATGCTCTGGTCAGACATGGCCAGCCTCCGCTTCACCGAAGCGGCCACCAACGCCCTCATCCTCGGCCCCGTCGGTGTCGGGAAAACCCACCTCGCCACGGCCCTGGGCCACACAGCAATCCGCCGGCACCTCAGCGTGCTCTACTCTCGCGCCGACAAGCTCTTCACCCGGCTCCGCGCCGCCCGCCTCGACAACACCCTCGACGCCGAAATACGCCGCATCACCGCCGTCGACCTGCTGATCCTTGATGATTTTGCACTCAAGCCGCTCGACGCGACCCAGACTAGCGACTTCTACGAACCCGTCGTCGAACGCCACCGCCGAAAGAGCACCATCTGGGTCTCCAACCGCGAACCCTCCGAATGGCTCACCATGACCACCGACGCGCTCCTGGCCCAATCCGCCGTCGACCGCCTCACCTCCGGAGCGCACCACCTCATCGTCGAGGGCCCCTCATACCGGCAACGTCAGCGTGTCGCCCTTGACACGGATCGAGGTGTCCGCAATGCTCGGTGACAGCTCCAGGTGGTCCCATACTCCTGTCAACAGGGTGGTCCCATATCACTGGCTAGCGACACTCATCCGATCGGAACCAGCCCCTGAGTTCAGGCAGAGATCCAGCCGTCCGCCGCCGCCTACTCCCTGATTCAGTTCATCTACCTGGACATTATCGTCGCTCTGATGGGTGCAATCTGCTTACACTTTGCGGGGCGGATGCGCTACCTACAAGCGCTTCTCGCCACGTGCCCTACGTTCCCCACTTCGGGCCAGTAACTGCGCCGCAGCTGCTTCCGGAACCTCGATGTCGAGAAGCTTGACAGCAGCCAGTTCACGGAACTCGTAAAGATTGCCAGCGACGGCTGTCAGGAGTGCCGCGGCGGAAGTTATGCGACGGGAAACGATATTGAGATCATCCCTGTCAAAAGTACCGACGCGGCGTTCGGTCGGAATGTTCCGGGCAGGAGCACACACGACTCATTCGACTGTTTGATCGTCTCGACGCGAGTGGCGTGCTCCCGGCCGAATCGAGCGCTACCTTCGTGAACGTTCTGGACGACTACTGCCGGCCGGGATTTCCCCAGCCGTCTCAATCGGCAGGTAACTCGTGCTGCAAAAGGTCGCTCTGACCCGATCACCGTGAACCACGATCAACGCCGTTCGGGTAGAGGACGACCTTGTTAGCCTTACCTGTCAACAAGTCGATGGCCTCATCGAAGTCGCCAAGGCTGAGCCGGTGGGTGATGAGCCAGCTCAAATCGAGTCGACCAGACTCGAGCAATTGGCCGAGGTCTTCCCACGTCGACCAGAGGCGACGACCGAAGACACCGCGAAGCGTGATGCCCTTCTTATTAATGAACGTCGCGATGTCGATCGGGACTTCGCGACTCGGGTGACCGATCGTGACGACATCTCCCTCGCGACGCACTGCATTGAGCAGCGTGGGGAGCGCACTGGGCGCGGCCGAAACTTCGAACGCGACATCCACCCCACCGCGCCTGCCGCCGATCGAACGGCAGTAGCCTACAACGTCGTCGCTGGGGTCCAGGACTGTCGCCCCCAGCGATTCGGCGATGGCGCGGCGGTACGGATTCGGTTCGACGGCCACGACGTGCGTGGCACCGAGCAGCAGGCTGAGCTGGATGGCGACGAGGCCGACCGGGCCACAACCGCTCACGAGAACGGTGCCACCGACTCCGGCGAAGTTGCTGCGCGCCAGCGCGGTCCAGGCGACGCCTGCCGACTCCATGAGGGAACCGACTTCGAGCGAGACTGAGTCGGGCAGACACACGGCAATTGATTCTGGGACGGAAAGCCGCTGCGCGAAGCCACCGTTGATGTGCATGCCAAGGATGAGCATGTTCGCACAGTTGTGGGCATCGCCGACGCGGCACTGGTAGCACTGGTAACACGGAACGTGGCTCTCCATCGCGACGCGGTCGCCGACTTTGACGCTCTTAGTATCCTTGCCGATTTCGATGATAGTACCGGCGACTTCGTGTCCGAGCACTACGGGGAGATTCAAGTTGAATGCTTGCGCAGAGAGAGTCCAGTCGTGCAATTCGCGGTCGGTGCCACACACTGATGCAGCGGCAACCTCGATCAGGACTTCGCCATCACCAACTGTCGGCTCGGCGTAATCGGTGTCAAAGTCGACGCCCTTCTCAGCGTGCCTCTTGACGATAGCTTCCACAGTTACAACTCCTTTGTTTCCCTTACATATTCGAGCGAACACGATAATATGCCGGCGTGCGAGCGAACACAATACACCCTTACGATTTCAATGAGATGCTTATTTCCGAATCGCGCCTGACCACCTGCAATGGAGCAATTCCTATCTCACTGAAATCGTAAGGGTGACACAATCTACTCTGACTCTGGGACCCTAAGGGCCTCGATCCGGCGACGCCGGAAGTTTGAGTCAAGTTTGTTACCGCTAAATCGGTTTTGAAGAAGCATTCCTGGCATTGCTCGCTCCATAGCGTAATCAGAAAGTACACCTGAACAGCACAAAGGCATTTCGCATCGCGTGCGATATTCCTAGATTATGTGGGGTCCAGAATTCGGACGTTTGTCGTGAGTTTTAGGCAGTGTTAGCCATGTGGGCGTCGTTGAGATAGCCGTCGATGTGGTCCGCGATGGTGGCGGAGTAAGGCTGGCTCAGGGGCCATGTTTGCCGCAATGAGTGGCCGGAGGAGCATGTCGTGGACCGTCGTGTAGAAGTTTGCGACGCGTTGCCCATCGGCGGTGAAGACGTAGGCGTTGTCGTGTTCGCGGCGTTGGATGACGCCGTTGGTACGGAGTCGGGCAAGGTCGGAGCTCATCTGGTTTCTGCTGTAGTCAGTGCCAAGTAACGGGTTCACGAGGGCGCGGAGGTTGCAGAGGCGCTCGGTCTGCACGTTGCCGAGAGTCCTTAACGCGGCATCTGGTACACCCCGTCACCGACTTCTCGCAGCCGCTCTAGCATTGCAGGGTCGTGCCCCGGGAACCACCGGCCCGTTCCCGCAGACGCACTGATCCGCGCGAACCCACGCTGATATCCGTCGTAGTCGTACATGATCGCCGACGGCGTGGATGTCTCGAGGTTCTCATAAAAGTGAGAAGCATCGCACGCGAGCACTATAACGGAGCCCGCGAATTCAACGACGACAATCTGCGAACCTGGCGTATGGCCGGGAACCTGCTGAACTCGTATCCCCTCGTCAACCATCGCATCTCCCGAAAGCTCGCGCAACCTGCCATTCCTGCGCAATATAGCAAGTGAATCTAAACTCTTAACGTCGGCGATAGATGTAATTGGGTGCGACTTCCCACGGCCAGTGAAATAGTCAACGTCATCGCGCTGAACGATGAATTCTGCGTTGGGAAATCGTTCGGGGGTGGAGAAGTGATCGAAGTGTAAATGCGACACGATTACAACCGATATTTCTGACGCAGATATGTTCAAGCGGCTGAGGCACTCGTTCGGATCGCGAAAGTTTTCGATCCCACGTACAGCTGCGATATCTGCCGGAAAACCGGTATCCACAAGTACCGTGTGGTCGTTGAATTGAAGCACCCAGAAAGGGAAGACAAGCCGAGCGTCTGGGCGACCCTCCGCAAGGTGAAACATACGATGTCCAACTACATGCTTTTCTCCGACTATGCATGCAAAGACATTTTCAAGATGGGACGCTGCGGTTGGCCTCGAGTGTATTAAGTTGACGCTCGGTGTCATTGGTTCTCCTGCTCATCGAGCCAGTGCAGAAGCCTCGCTACGCCTTCCTCTATGGAGACTTGTGCACTCCAAGATAAATTCCGGCGAGCTGCATCGACGTCAAGTAGCAAGTCTTCGTTCATCGTGGGCTTCGACACACGTTCGTCGGGCACGAATACGGGTGACAAGCTGGATCCCGAAAGGCGAGTAACGAGGTCAACGACGTCTCGTGATTTGGAGGAGACGCCAGTAGCAATTGTGTAGGCCTCCCCGGTTCGCCCATGTTCCATAGCTTTGATCGCACCATCTGCGGCATCGCCGACATAAATGTAATCGTGCGCGTCATCGCCGGTACCTACGATGATAGGCGCCTCCCCCGCACGAATACGGTGATACGCGTCCACCATCTGGAGTGCGTTTACTCCGCGGTCGTGTTGCCTCTCCCCATACACGGTTGAGAATCGCACGGAGTTGAACTCCAAGCCATGCTGAGACGAGTAGAGCTTGCCTAGCTGCTCGCCGATAAGCTTTGAGAGCGCGTACAGCGCAAAAGGCGGCGAAAGTGTCGCCGAACCGAACGGAGTGGTCTCTGAAATACTGTCCTGCAGAGAGTCCCCATAGACCGAGATTGACGAAGCCAGAACGACTTTATTCACTCCACTGTGGTGAGCAGCCTCAAGCGTATTGCCCATGCCATCGACGTTTACACGTAGCCCGAGCCGCGGGTTCCGCCCAAGCGGAATAGTTAGAAATGCCGCTAGCGCGAAAACCCCATCGACTCCTTCACAAGCTACCGTCAAATCGTCAAGCTCCAAGATGTCTCCCTGGATGAAGCTGACACGATCGTCCGCCAGTAGCGCATCCATCTGGTGCATAGTCCCTAGCGACAGATTGTCGTACAAGACGACGCCAGATGCGCCCCCTTCTAACAGCCGAGAGGCGATCCGGGAGCCAACGAGGCTTGAACCGCCTGTGATGAGAAATCGTTTGCCTGAAATTTTCATGGTCTATACTCCAGCTTTCGTGCCGACGCGGTTACTTGTGCGATCATGTGCCCATCCGTACTAAAACGGTCTTTATCCCGGGCGCCATGGGACACCATGACTCTCCCGCGCTCGTAGGGATGAGCCGGCACTCACGGTACGCTGACGGCAGTCAGTTCCTGCAGCTTGCTGGAGTATGCGTTCGCCAAGATTCTGTAGTCGATGGAAACGAGGAAAAAGTCAACGCCCAAAGCGGTCCACATCTCAAGGTTGGCGTCGCTGACTACATACACCCCGACCTTGATCTCCTTGGCCTTCGCAGCCGTAACGACACGAGTAACTGCAGCTACGACGTCCGGATGCTCTAGTTGTCCAGGCACGTTCATCGACGTAGCTAGGTCGCCAGGGCCAGGGATGACGGCATCGAGACGACACTCTTCCAAAACTTGGTCGATGTTTTCAACAACGTCCAGATCCTCAATCAGTCCTATCGAGAGAACTTCGGCGTTGTTCCTCTCCGCATATGACCCAAAGTTCGAGAGTCCATAGTTGGCCGCGCGAACGCCTGAGCAAGTCGGGCGGGCGCCCGCTGGCGCATATCTCAGGGCAGCAATCGCCTTCTTTGTCGCCTCAATGTCTAAACCGACATGCGGTAGGACAATTCCACGCACTCCTGCGTCAAGCATGCGGCCAATATCTGCCGGGTCACTACCCCGCATACGCACGAGAGCCGTGCAGCCAACAGCTTCTGCAGCACGAGTATGCGCCAACACAGACGCAGCGTTTAGGTGTGCGTGTTCGGTATCAATTACGACGAAGTCATATCCCGCCATACCTACTATTTCTGTATGAGCAGGGTCGGAGGAGAAAATCAATGTGCCGTAGGCAGTGTCGCCACGACTGAATTTCGACGCCAAGGGGTTTTCGCTGGCAACCGTACTTTTATCCACAGTTCGTCCTTCCATTATGAGATTCCACTTAGAGTGAGGGCCGACCGCTGGCCGGGAGTCTCGTTTCAGTGCTTCGCAAGAGTTTCGACGCAAGAATGTTCTCCTTCGAAGAAGATAGAAGCCCAATCACGCTGGCCTTGAGGCGGCTCGCGTCACGCCGTTCCATTGCATGCAAAACCTCTTCGTGTTGCTCCAGTGATGTCACTGATCTAAAAGGCTGAGCAATACCGATCACCCGATAGCGAAGAGTCCTGCGCGTCAATGTGCGCACGATTGCCACCAATTGTTTGTTCGGACAAGCCTCGCGATAGACATCGTGAAACGACTCGACATGCTTGAGCCATTCGTTGAGAAGCCCCTGTTCGCCAGCGCCTTTCAACTCGTCGAGCACAGCCTTGGCTCGGGATATGTCCGAATCCGAAAGGTGGGGTGCCGCGAGTGACGCGCACTCGCCTTCCATCAGGATCCGGCAGTCGTAGAACTCGCCCACTGTCCTCGAATCTACGGGCGCCACCCACGTACCACCCCGGCGTTCACTGACCACGAGACCGTCGCTAACCAATTGCTGCAGGGCCTCGCGCAACGGAAGTCGGCTGACTCCAAGGCGCTCAGCGAGCTTCGCCTCATTCAGCTTTACCCCGGGCTCCAACGTGCCAAGGATGATTTCCTGCGCCAGCTGTTCCGCCACGATATCGGGCAGTAGTAGATGCTGCGGTGCCGAGAAACGATTAATCATGTTCTTTGCATTCAATCTCTCTAAGGAAACTCAAAACGCTGGGTTAATTTACCGCCTCAAAATACAAGGCAAAATGACCGGCTGACGCGTTGACTATATTTAAAATATAATATACGTTATTACACGTCTTAGGGCAAGCACCCCAACACGAAGAAGGAATGTCAATGAAGACTGAGAAAAACGCCCCCGCCACAACGTATCGACGTCGCACAACAGGACTTGGGCTTCTTGCCGTCGCGGTCCTCGTTACGACAACCGCATGTGCGGCTGGTGGCACAGCCTCCGCCGAGGGAGAAACGTACTCACTCACATTCGGCCATGGATACGCGACCGACACCGCTAACCATGAGTGCGCGGTCGGGTTCGCCGAACAGGTGAGTCAACTGACCGACGGCGCGCTCGAGATCGAGATCTTCCCCAACAGTCAGATAGGCACGGAAAGCGAGCTCGTCCAGGGCCTCACGTTAGGAAGCATCGACATCGCTGACGTGAGTTCAGGGGTCTTGGCAGTGCTCCAGCCGGAAATGGGTATATTCGCGGCACCGTACCTATTCAACAATGCTGAACAGCAGAAAAGCCTAGCGTCGGGTGACGTGGGGAAGCGGCTCTACAGTGACTTGGAGTCGACGGCAGGCATCACTCTCTTGTCGACATTCTTCCAACCTCCGCGCCACCTCACGTCCGACGTTGAGGTACACAGCGCTGAAGACGTTGAGGGTCTGAAGATTCGGGTTCCTGAGATCCCCATCTTTACCAGCTACTGGAGCGCTACTAATGCATCTCCAACCCCCATTAACTTCGGCGAACTCTATACGAGTCTTCAGCAGGGGGTTGTAAATGCACAGGAGAATCCGTTCGTGTACATAGACTCCGCCAAACTGTACGAAGTCCAGGAGTACCTAATTCTCACTAGCCACGTGCGCAACTTTGAGTGGTACGCGGCCAATACTGCATCCCTTGAAAAGCTGCCAGAGAACCTTCGCAATGCCGTGTCCACAGCAGGAGTAGACGCACAGAGTTGCGTGAATGATAAGTGGAGCGAATCGGATGATGAGCTCCTGCAGAAGTTCAAGGATCAAGGAATGACAGTGATTGAGCCTGACGTCGAAAGCTTCTCGTCCATCATGCACGAATCATATGAAAGCATTCTGCCCGAGGAGTTGCATTCGCTTTATAAGGAGATCCGCGCGATAAACGCCGCCGGGTAACCCTGATGGAAGATTGCGCGCGTCCGTCACTAGGCACACTTCAGGCATCGGAAGAGGATTGACTATGAAAGCCGACGACATAGAGGCGCCTTCTGCCCCACGATGGGATGTGAGCATCCTCGCGGCCATTGTCGCAGTCATGCTGGTACTCGGTCTAGGCCAAGTCATATTTAGGTACTTTTTCACCAGCCTTGTGTGGTCAGAAGAGGTACTGCGATATCTGATGCCGTGGTTGACCTACATTGGCGCTGGTGTTGCTTTGCGAATAGGAGGGCAACACCTCGTCTTGATGTCGGCCCCGTTCTCAAACAGGTCCCCCAGACTGAAACTGGTAATTGAGATCCTGCAATCTCTCATTGCCGTATCACTCTATGCGCTCCTGGCGTACCACGGGACCTTCTTGGTGATCGATCTGTGGGACCTAGGGATGTCTTCCTTGCCGGGTGTATCGATTGGGTTCATGTACGCGGCAATACCTGTTGGCACCGCCTATTTGGCGTTTATTACCGGCAGAGACGTCTGGAAATCGATCCGTCACTACCGGGCCAGCGCAGTCAACTTGAAGCGAGGATAGTAAATGCCCGCAATTATCTACCTAGTTATGCTTCTCATCGGCGGTCTGGGAGTTGGTGTAGCGCTCGGTGCTGCCGCCATTTTGGCGGCAGTAACTGGAGACGCCTCGATAGCCTGGCCTGCCCTCGTGCAAAGGGCCGCGCAGGGCATAACTTCGTTCCCATTACTTGCTGTCCCGTTCTTTATCCTTGCTGCCGAGGTAATGAACGAGTCGGGCCTGACTAATCGACTGTTCAATTTTGCCAGCGTCTTAGTCGGGCATTTCAGAGGCGGATTGGCGCAAGTGAATGTCGCCGTGAGCTTGCTGTTCTCCGGGATGAGTGGTTCAGCGGTGGCCGACGTTGCCGGGGTGGGGCGAATTGAAATTGCCGCGATGACGAAACGCGGTTATACCCCCGCCTTCAGTGGAGCTGTCACGGCCGCCTCGGCGACTATTGGCCCAGTGATACCGCCCAGCATCCCGTTCATAATCTTCGCATCATTGGCATCAGTCTCACCTGGTGCGCTTCTAATTGCAGGAGCCATCCCTGGCATTATGATGGCCATCGGAATGATGTTTGTGATCTTCTTACTTTCAGTAAAGCGTGGGTACCCGCGCGAGGCGAAGGCGAGGCGCGGCGATATTTGGCGCACCTTCCGACAGGCATTTCTCCCGCTCCTTACAATTGTAATTTTGCTCGGTGGCATACTGAGTGGCATTGTCACGCCGACCGAGGCAGCAATCGTCGCGAGTGCGTATGCGATCTTTCTAGCTTTGGTTGTCTACCGCGTACTCACCCTCCGACAGTTGTGGCAGGTGTTCGGGCGGGTAGGCATTCAAACTGCGGTAATTATGTTCATCATCTCGATGGCTTCGGTTTTCGCCTTGGTTGTTACAAGAATGGGTCTCCCCCAAGCACTAGCTCGAGCTGTAATCAGCACGGCGGGAGGAAGCGCGGTCGCTGTACTGGTGTTGGCAGTCGTGCTCCTACTTATTGTTGGCATGTTCATGGAGACGGCCGCCGCGCTCGTGGTGCTGACACCGATTCTCGTGCCCGTGGTCGTCTCTATTGGAGTAAACCCCATTCATTTCGGTGTCATCATGGTGCTAACGCTCATGATTGGATTGATTACGCCTCCGTTCGGCATTAACGCCCTTATCGTGAGTGATATTGCCAAGGTCTCGTTTGGGAGCCTTACGAGGGAACTCGTGCCTTTCTTCGCCATACTGCTTGCAGTGGTTGCGATACTCATCGTCTTTCCGGAGATCAGTTTGTGGCTTCCAGAGATGATTCTTGGATGATTATCTTCGAGACGAGTTCCGGGGTTCTGACAGGGGCGTCTTGGGTCGAGATATCTTGGGGTAATTCACAGCCGTTCGAACACGACAAAATCACGACAGCAGTCCTAGACCCTCGCGCCTACGCGGCCTAAATACCAGCCAAACTGCAAAAGTCCACCCCAATACAGGGGACGAATAGTCCGATGACGGGAACAATGACGACCACGAACCTCACCCTTGCAAGCAGCCACAGTGAGACGCCTCCCGTTCTCCTCAGCGGCGGCGAAGCGATCGCACGCATGATCCAGGCATACGGGGATTCACCGATCTTCGGTATGTGTGGCTTTCAACTGCTGCCGTTCTACGAGGCCTGCCGTCAACTCGGCCTGCCGCACTTCCTGATCAACGACGAACGCAGCGGGGTATTTGCCGCTGACGCCTACGCCAAGGCCTCAGGACGTATCGGGTTCGTCGACGCCACTCTTGGTCCCGGCACCACCAACCTGGTCACCGGGCTCGTCGAAGCACTCAACGCCGGCACGCCGCTCGTGGCGGTAGTCGGCGATGCCCATCGTGACCACGCCGGCAAGAACATGACCCAGGAGACTGATCAGCTGCAGATTCTGCGGTCGGCGGTCAAGGCCGTGATCCGCATCGAACAAATCGCACGGATTCCCGAACTTATGCGCCGCGCGATCGCGCTGGCTTCTTCGGGCCGGCCCGGACCGGTCGTCGTCGACATCCCAGAGGACGTCGCCCACGACGAACACCTCTTCGCGTTGAACGAATTCGTCCTGCAAAAGTTCTCGCAGCGAATGCCCGCACACCGCAGCCGCCCCGACGCGGAGAGACTCGCCGAGGCCGCAAAGATTCTGCGGTCGGCCACCCGTCCACTCATCCTCGCCGGTGGCGGCGTCCACCTCTCGCAGGCGGCATCGACTCTCGCCGATTTCGCTTCGCGGTATTCGATCCCCGTCGCGCACACCCTGGGCGGAAAGGGATCGATCGCGTGCACCGATGCGCTAAGCGCGGGATTGTTCGGACGGTATGACAGAATCGCGAACCAGCTCATCGAGGAAGCCGATGTCTTGCTCGTCGTCGGCTGCAAGCTCGGTGAGATAGCGACCAAGCGTTACACGCTCCTTCGGCCGGGAGCGGTGATCATCCATATCGAGAGCGTGGCCGACGAGATCGGCAGGACCGCCCTGCCTACCGTCTCGTTGTGGAGCGACGCACTGCTTGCGATCCAGGATCTGGATGCGGCGCTCGTGGACGATCAGGAGGCGATCCGCGAACGCGTCGGTGCATGGGCGGCAGGGGTTCCTGCGCGCATGGCGGTGTGGCGCACAGACGTCTCAGCCAAACTGCATTCCCGTGAGAGCCCGGTGAGTGTCGCACGGTTGATGACGGAGATCAACGATGTGCTTCCCGCCGACGGATTTCTCGTCGCCGATGGCGGTTTCGCCGCGCACTGGGGCGGCCTGCTTTACGACACGAAGCAGCCGGGTCGCTCGTTCGTGCCGGACCGAGGGTTCGCATCCATCGGCTACGGCGTGCCGGGCGCGATCGGTGTCGCACTCGCCGCTGAGGGGCGTGCCGTTGTGAGCCTGACGGGAGACGGAGGCTTTGCCATGTCGATGGGCGATCTCGAGACTGCTCGCCGTCTCAAGTTGCCTTTCGTCGTCGTGATCGTGAATAACGCCGCGTCCGGCTACATCAAGTCCCTCCAGCATCTGATGTATGGGACCGATTCGTATCACGCATCCGATCTCAGCGAGATCGACTACGCAGCGGTTGCCCGGAGCATCGGCTGCACCGGTATCCGCGTAGAGGATCCCGAAGAGTTGAACGGTGCGCTCCGTCGTGCACTGGTCGTCGTGGGTCCGGTCGTCGTGGACGTCATCGTCACACGCGATCCGGCCAAGATGCTCCCCGGCGTCGACAATAGAGCTGTGAAAGTGAAGAAGGGCGACCGAATTGCGTGACCTGACAAGATTCGGCGGCAAGGTTGCCATCGTTACCGGAGCGGGTAGTGCCGACGCCGGAGATTCGATTGGCTATGCGATCGCCCGGTTGCTCGTCCAGCGCGGAGCTAAGGTGGCTCTCGTCGACCTGTCCATCGATAGGGCGATCCATTCGCTCGGCCGCCTAACGACGCTCGGGGCGTCTGCGGAGGATCTACTCGCGGTATCCGCCGACGTGTCCTCGATCGCGGACGCGCGGGCAGCTGTGGCATCGTGCGTGGAACGATTCGGTCGTGTCGATGTGCTCGTCAATAACGTCGGAGTTACCGAACCGACCGGTACCGCCGTGGATCTGGACGAGGCGGCGTGGGATCGTGGGATGGCTATCAACGTTCGCGCCGCAGTCGCGATGAGCGGTGCAAGCATTCCGCACATGGTCGCGCAAGGAAGCGGGTCAATCGTGCACATGGGTTCCATCCAGGGTCTGCGTGGTGGGCATCCTGCGCTCATGTACCCGGTCTCGAAGGGGGCGCTGCTCGCGATGACCCAGTCGATGGCGGTTCATCACGGCCGACAAGGGATCCGCGTTAACTACGTCGCGCCCGGGTACGTCTATACCCCGAGAGTGGCATCTCGTGGTATGTCGGAGGATGAGCGGCGCGAACGCGCCGAGAGTACCCTACTGGGAACCGAGGGCACCGCCTGGGACGTTGCGGAGGCCGTCGCCTTCCTGGCGAGCGACCAATCACGTTGGATCACGGGGGTCGCTCTTCCGGTAGATGCCGGCACGCTTGCGGGCGACCCCCTGGCCGTGGTCCCATTGCCTGGAGGGGACCGATGAACGCTGTCGGCGGCCAAACACCCCGTTCTTCATGACCCTTGACAGTGCAGGGCTGAGACGACCTGCACGTTCCCCGTTGATCCGCGAACAATGAGTTCCGTCTGCAGTCGGATATCGACGAAAGGCGAATCGTCTCCATCGATCCTCTTCGTGAGGAGATCCAATCCTTGAGCTGCCATCTCCTCTACAGGTTGACGAATCGTGGTGAGATCGAATACTTCCCAGCCAGACATCGCAAGGCCGTCCACTCCGATGACCCAGACGTCCTCCGAGACGGACAGGCCGAGCGAGTGAAGCGCACTGACCGCTCCGAAGCCCAGCACGTCGTTGCTGCAGAAAAGTGCCCGTGGATACGGCTTGACAGCGAACATAGCCCGCACGGCAGAATAGCCTGCGTCGAATGTCAGTTCTCCGCGGCTCGTCCATCGGCGAGGTACTTCGATTTCGCCCAAATGCCACAGGCGATCGATGAATGCTTCGTGGCGCTCAACCACGGCCAGAAGTCGATTAGGCCCGAGCACCAAGCCGATCTCGGCTATTCCGGACTGGCGTAGGTAGTCGGCTGCCGTCCGCCCGATTTGAATGTTGTCGGATACAACCTGATCGCAAAGGATCGTCGACAGGCCGCGGTTAATGAGGACTGTCGGTATCTTCCTCTCGATGAGCTGAAGGATCGCGCTGCTCTCCGTCGTGGCAGAGGTGACAATCACGCCGTCGACGATCCCGGAACGCGCGCCAGCGATCGCGATGGGGGCATTCGGGTCGTGCTCGTTCCATAAAACGATGTCGAGATTGCGCACACTTGCGGCTGCATGGATCGCCTCGAGCAGCTGCGGAAAATACGGGTTCGTGATGTCGGAAGCAACGACGCCGATGGTCTGAGTTCGCTTCGTGCGCATCGCCCGTGCCTGAGCATTCGGGGTGTAGCTTTCCAGCGCTCCCAGCACTTTCTCGCGCGTCGAGGATTTCACGCCAAGGCCGCCGTTGAGCACCCGCGACACTGTCGACTGCGAAACGCCCGCGATACGAGCGACATCACGGCTGGTGACCACCTGAACCTCCCAGCTCCACTTCCCAACAGGATAGCTTGCCAACGCGGCATCACTCGTCATCGGTGCATAATTCGGATACGTATTCATGCAGCACCTTCCCGGAGGGTGAGGCAAGGAGATTTGCAAAGCGTGCAGTGGCATTTGCACACAACAAATGCATAGTTGCGAAATGAATACGTACCCAGTATGTTTTTCACTAGTCGCATGAGCGACATCATCAAGGGAGATGTGTTGTGAAAGCCATCGAGTTCACGACCGACCAAGTCGCTCACGTCGTGGAGATTCCCGTACCAGTTCCGGGTGCTGATGAAGTGCTTGTCCGAATCACCTCTGCCGGCGTCTGCGGATCGGACATCACCGCACTCCGCGGCGTCCATCCGTTCCGCGTCCCTCCCCTGATCTCAGGACACGAGGGAGGTGGGACCGTCGTAAGCCTTGGAGCAGAGGTTCCTGAATCTTGGCTGGGCCGAAGCGTGGCGATCGAACCGCAAAAGGCCTGTGGAACGTGCGAGCCCTGCATGACAGGCGTCTACCACCTGTGCCGCGATCGACTCATGCTGGGGATGGTTGGTTGGTCGGGGACACTGGCGGAGTACGTCGTGGCACCTACCCGCTGCCTCTTCCCTGTCAGCCCTGCGGTGCCGGATGACCTGCTCGCCCTCGTCGAGCCTCTCGCCGTTGCCCACCATGCCGTGATGCAAGCCGCCGAGGTAGCGAAGAGGAAGATTGCAGTCCTTGGCGGCGGAACAATCGGGGGACTGATCGTGCATTTCCTACATGAGTTCAACGCCGAAACAGTCGTCGTGAGCGACATCCGGCCGCATAACCGCTCAGTCGGAATTCAGTTCGGCGCGACCGGCGCCGTCGATCCTTTCCAGAAGGGCTGGAAAGAAGAAGCGTTCGCCCTTGCCGGCGGTCGCTTCGATGTCGTATTCGTTGCCGCCGCCGTGCCCGGAATCGTGGATGAAGCAGTCTCGCTTTTGCGACCGCAGGGCCAGGTGGTCCAGGTCGGACTTTTCTCCGCCGCGATCACCTTCGACATTACCGCTCTGCAACAGGATGAGATATCCATCGTCGGGTCGAACGTGTACACAGGCGGCGACTTCGCCGCCGGCGTGGCAACGCTGGAGAAACACCCGGCCCTGATTCGTCAGTTGGTCAATGCGATCTCGACCCTCGAGGAGGCGAGCGACTACCTGACCGGCAAAATGTTCGGCTCAGTCGATGACGTCGTCAAGATGCTCGTGATTCCCGCCCAGCCTCCCTCTGAAGATAGACAGCTCGAGGATTCACACGTTTCAGCCTGATGGGCATTCCAACTACATCCACGAATACCAAAGGAGATCTTCAGCACATGCCCACTACCGTTCAGCAAGACAACGAACGAGCACACGAAGGCTCACCCGACAAGACCCCTGTCGCGATCGGAAGCGCCGTCGGGCCTGGAGGGGACCGATGAACGCCGAACCACGGAGGATCGCGTACTCACAGCTGCCGGAAACACCCGGCGGAGCACGTTCAGGGTGGGGATTGTTCGGTGATCGCGGGTCACTCGGACTGTTCAACGAGCTGGGTGCCGAACAGACTCTCGCGGCTGCCCAGCTCGTGCGTCGCGGCGCGGTCTTCCCACTCGACGTGCGCTCGGATTACATCACTCCGCCGATCTTCTCGCGTGGCGCACTCCGGCGCACGACTTTCGAGGTGCGAAAGGATGAAGCGCTCGACGACGTCTTCGACAACTTCTACCCCCAGGCGGGGAGTCAATGGGACGCCATCGGCCATGTCGCCTTCCGGCCAGGCGAGTTCTACGACGGTGCGACGACGGACGACATGCTGCACGGACGACGGAACACCATCGACTTCGTCGCTCAACGGGGGATCGCGACACGCGGCGTACTCGTCGATGTCGGCGCCGCCATCGTCGAACGCGGAGGAGCGGGGGGATCGGTTCCAGTCACGGCATCCGACATCGACTCGGCCCTCGCAGCGGCCGGCCTGACACTCCGGCGAGGAGACGTCCTTCTGCTGCACACCGGATTCTTGCACTGGTATGGGCAGCAGGACGCTGCCGAACGTCGGCGCATGTCCCGGCGCGAACTGTTGACGGCGCCGGGGATCGAGCACACCGCGGAGATGGCCGAGTATCTGTGGGACAGTCAGATTGTTGCCATCGCAACCGACACGGCTGGCGCTGAGGTCTGGCCACCCGACGAGCGAGCCGAAGCATGGCCCTTCGGCTTCATGCACCAGATCCTGCTCGGGCAGTTCGGCATGGGGTTAGGCGAGCTGTGGTGGCTTCATGATCTGGCTATGGACTGCCGTGATGACGGAGTATTCGAAGTCCTGCTGACGAGCGCGCCGATGAACGTTCCCGGGGCGATCGGGTCGCCCGCCAACGCGCTGGCCGTCAAATGAGCGCTCTCTTGAGAAGCGCGACCAGTTCCGTCTGGCGCTCGGCGGCCGATCACCCGACTGCCCCTGGCGACGAGCGCAGCCAACTCATCCGAGATTCGCGCAGCGGCGGCCTGTAGAACCCGAGTCGTATTACGCGGCAATCCGGGCGATCGGATTATTCGTCGCTGCCGCCTCAACGGCAGAGACGTGGACTAGGGCGCGCCGAACCGAAGTCGACAGCTACATCACCTCGGCCTCCGCCACGGTCCGATGACCTTGGGAAAGCTCTCAGGGCAGACGGTGGAAATCATTGAAAAAAGGAGCTCGCGTTGATAAACCGAGTTGTTCTCAGCCCTTCTTCACTCACCTCTCCGAAGCAGGTGTTCGATTCGCGTGGATCTGAAGTTGTGGCAACGTATGACATCTCCAGCTATCTCCCGTTGGAGCGCGCCGCAGCAGTCCTGGCGGGTGAGCAATCTTCCGGCACATTCACCAAAGTCGCGTTGGAGAGCGATGAGCTGATCCGGGACCATGGCGCCGAGGTCCGGTCCGTCGAGGTTCTCAAGCAAACGCTCGCTCCGCTACCTGGATCCTGGATGCCAGCGGGTGGGAAGCTGACCACCGGACGGATCAGTGTCGCGTTTCCGCTTCACAATTTCGGGCCTTCCATCGGGGCGCTCCTGACCACACTGTCGGGCAATCTGTACGAATTGAAGGAGCTGGCATCCGTAAAACTCATCGATGTTGATCTGCCTCCGGCATTCGGGGAGAAGTATCACGGTGCCCGATTTGGACTCAGCGGGACACGGCGCCTGCTCCGCGCGGAAGGCGCGATGATCGGGACAATCGTCAAGCCGTCGATTGGGCTCCCGCTGGACGTATTGGGTCCACTTGTCCGCGACTTGGCACTCGCCGATATCGACTTCATTAAAGACGACGAGCTCAACGCCAACCCACCATACGCGCCGTTCGCGGACCGGGTGGCCACGGTCATGCGTGAGATTCACGACGTTGCCGATCGCACAGGCAAGAAGACGATGTACGCATTCAACGTCACCGGCGATATCGACGAGATGCTGCGAAACGCGGATCTTGTCGCCGAGCACGGTGGAGACTGCGTCATGCTTGCAATTCCCGAGGTTGGTTTCCCTGCTCTCAGCCACCTCCGCGCGAACAGTGATCTCGTCATCCACGGCCACCGCGCCGGGTTTGGCGCCCTCGATCGCAGCCCGCGGCTCGGTGTAGGTTTCATGGTATTCCAACAGCTCGCCCAACTCGCCGGCGCCGACCATCTGCACGTCAGTGGCATCAACGGAAAGTTTTGGGAAAGCAACGAGACGATCGCTGCGAATACCGCGATGATCCGGTCATTCAGTGGTGTTGGGGAGGCGATGGTTCCCGTTTTGTCCTCTGGACAAACGCCCGCGACAGCCGCCGACACCTTCCGCTTCCTCCGGACAGACGATCTCCTTGTTCTCGCCGGGGGTGGGGTTCATGCCCATCCCGGCGGTGTGGTCGACGGCGTGCAAAGCCTACGAGAAGCCTGGTCTGCAGTCGTGGCCGGTCAGAATCCGGAGGCGGTGGCTGCACCTGGGTCTGCGCTGGACGTCGCCCTCAAAACCTTCAGCGGTGTTAAGTGACCACCGGCCGTCTACTCACGTTCTATGGTGATGATTTCACCGGCTCGGTAGACGTCCTGCTCCAGTACCAGTGGTTCGGGCTGACGGGGGTCATCTTCCTCGGGCTGCCCTCTCAGCCGGAATTGGAAGAGGCGGCGCGTAAATTCGATGTCGTCGGCATCGCGGGGACGACGCGTTCTATGTTGCCGGATCGGATCCGGGCCACGCTCCGACCGGCATTCGAACGTCTCGCTTTGCTTAAACCTGCTTTAGTGCAGTACAAGGTTTGTTCAACAGCCGACTCGTCCCCGACCATCGGATCATTTGCACCCGCGTTCGAGCTCGGCCGCGAGCTGTTCGGTCTTCACCCGGTGCCATTCCTTGTGGCCCAGCCCGACCTCAAGCGCTACACCGTGTACAGCAATCATTTCGCTGGAGACCGGGGCACGATCTATCGACTGGATCGCCAGCCCGTCATGGCGAATCATCCGATCACCCCGATGCGCGAAAGCGATCTGACAAGCCACCTTGAAGCACAGCTCGAGGAACGAATCGGCGCCGTCACACTTCAGGATCTGCACGCCGACGGCGGACGTGCGGCATACGCTTTTGCTGACATCAACGAAAACCCCGCCGTGGTCATCGACGCGCTCACCGAACCCGATCTCCGCGAGGCGGGTACGTTGATCATGCGGACGGCCCTCGAGACAGGCACAGCTTTCGCCGTCGGGTCGGGAGGGCTGAGCGTCGCCGTCGCCTCCGGCCTGGTTGATGTGCGCCCTCATGTCGAACCCTCGCTGCTGCCAGCGGATGGGCCCTGTCTTGCCGTCTCAGGTTCTTGCTCTGCTCTGACGGATGACCAGATCGCCGCTGCCCTCTCGGCTGGTTGGGAAGGAATCTTGCTTGATCCTCAGCTAGTTGCATCCGACCCTGACAGCGCCGTCTCCGCGTCGGCATCCGTCGCCGCAGCAGCGATCGCCGCCGGAAGAAGCGCCGTGGTCTACACCTGCGGCCCCAATCAACTATCGGTGGCGCATGCGCCGTCGGTCGAGGTCGTGTCACGGGCCTTAGCGCAGATTATTCTCGAAGTCCGAAGCTCCGCCCACGTCACCCGAGTCATCATCTGCGGAGGAGACACCTCGGGGCACGTCGTCACCGCGCTAGAAGCATCTTCTCTCTCGAGCACTGCGCGGGTCGGAACATACACCCTACTTCTCGAACTTCACTCCGAGGACCCCCGTGTAGACGGTCTCGAAGTCGTTCTGAAAGGTGGGCAGATAGGAGAGCGTAACTTCTTTGAGCTCGTTCGCGTGGGTAACATTGCCGGAATTCTAAGGTCGTGACAGCGGATGTGCCAGCACTCCCGGTCAACAACTTCTTGTTTCTGCTCGCCTCGATCAGAAGCGACATCAAATTTTTCCTACCCTGTTAACTCGATGAACGGTGCGCGTTGACTCATAAGAAACCTCCGCGTAGCACCATTCATTGCCTCATTTGAAAACCGCTGCTTGACATCGATTATGTCCGCGCCACAAGTTTCTACCAAAGGCAGATGGGGACCTCTGAGTAGGCATCTTTTCTCTCCCCAAAGTACGAAGGAGTACATATGACCAGCGTCAGCACCCCGCCGACTCACCGGAAATTGCGCCAAGTCGCGCTCGCGGTGGGCATCGGAAACTTCCTCGAGTGGTACGACTTCGCGGTCTACGGTGTGCTCGCCGTAACCATCGGATCGCTCTTTTTCGCGGGTGACGACCCCGTCGTGAGCACCCTCTCGGCTCTCGGCGTCTTCGCCGTCGGCTTTCTCTTCCGTCCGCTGGGGGCGGTCATCCTCGGGATCGTCGGTGACAATCTCGGACGCCGCGCAGCGCTCGTCATCTCCATCATCGGGATGGGAGTGGCGACCGTGCTAATCGGGTTCCTCCCGACCTACTCCGAGGTCGGCGTGCTTGCACCAGTGCTACTCATCGTCATTCGCGCGCTCCAGGGCCTGTCCGCGGGTGGGGAGTGGACAGGATCCGCTACCTACCTGATCGAAGGGGCCCCGGTCGGATCGCGCGCCCGGTACGGGAGCGTCATCTCCGCTACAGGCTCGCTCGCCACCGCATTTGGAAGCTTCTTTGTACTCACGCTCAACACGATCTACACGACCGAGCAGATGCTTGCCTTCGGATGGCGCATCCCGTTCTGGGTCGCCGGGATTCTTGTCGTGGTCGGACTCTTCATCCGCCTCAGGATGGACGAGTCGCCCGTCTTCGCCGAAATTCAGAAGCAGAAGCGGATCGTCAAGAACCCACTGATATCAGGACTTCGCCGCAATTGGAAGGCGGCCGTCCTGACGCTCGCTTTCGGAACCATGCACGGCGTCGGCTATTACTACATCTCGACCTACACAGTGAACTACCTTCAGGTGACGGTCGGGCTGCCACCCCGTTCCGCCCTTCTGATCACGGGATGCGGCCTGCTCTTCCACTCCGGATTCTGCTTCTTCGCCGGTTGGGTCGTCGACAAGGTGGGCCGACGTCGGCCCAATGTGCTGGCCGCTCTCGGCTTCGTGATCGTGCCGATTCCTGCCTTCGCGCTCATGGGGACGGGTAACATGCTTCTCGTGATAATCGGCTTCCTGCTGTTGATTGTCATCCATGCCTTCGCGAGCGTCACCTGCGTGGTGCTGCTGGTCGAGCTCTTCCCTGCAGAGACCCGCTCCTCCTCGAGCGCCGTAGCGTTCAACTTTGCCGTGGCCTTCATTGCGGGTCCGGCGCCGTATATCGCCGGATGGCTCGCAGCAACGCTCCAGAGCCCGATCGCGCCCGCGTTCTACCTCGTGGGGCTCGCTGTTATCGCCGTGATAGTGCTGGGCAAGATGCTGCCGGAGAGTAAGGGGTGGAACCTGTTCTTAGACAGGCCCACGTGGGACACCCACAAGCCGGTCGTCGAGGAACCTACAGCCATAGCTACCTCGCGCTGAACTCAGCATGTTCGTCTGCGGCACTGGAGTAGTGATCTGCTCCAGTGCCGCAGAGGAGTGCATGGCTCTAAAGAACAGGGGCGCCCCACGTCGTTGGCAGTGGGGGAGTATTCGAGGTAAACGGCGACGTTTTTTGAAAAAGGGTTATCTATTAAACCGGTCTTTTGTTCTAAATGCCAGCAAAGGGTATAAATTTTAGATGCGTGATGGAACTTGAGGAGACCCCCAGTTTGGTGTCGCAGTACTCACCTGCTCTAAACCTCTCCACCCCTGAACATCCGTCCATCCGCGACTGGCCGCGGAACGGGCTATCCACGACTCATCAGTACCAGAGCTAAATCTTGGGCTGGGGACCTATTGGGGCGGCCTGAAAGTCGTGTTGTTGCTCAGTGCCGAGGTCAACGTCGCGCCCGCGAATTCGCCGGACGCGTTCGGTGACATCGACGTTGCTCACTACAGTGCTGGCTCCAGCTAGGCGCTGGCGTAGCTCGGCGGTTCGACGTCTCGCTTCGACTGCCGAGTGGTCCTCAACCACGCGAAGCCGCTCGAGGGATTCGGTCGCCGCAGCATAGGCATCGTCGTCGGGACGGATAGCGCCGAAAGGTGAGTCCGCATCCGTGATCTGGTTCAGGTCGCGGAAGGCGAGCACGTTGCCGAGGTCACGCCGCCACGCCTGCCGCAGGGATGCATCATCCGGTTGGGGGCGAAGGGCCGCACTCCACGGTTCCGGCGCGGCGACCGCAGCATCGACGAGCGCCGCCGTTCGGTCCTGGACGAGACCGGCTTGGGCCAGCAGCCAGTCGCGAACCTCACGGTTGTCGCCATCAGCTCCAGCTGGCGGCGGAGTCACCCAGGTCGGCAGCGCGCTGTCGCCCATTGCAACCGCCGGTGCTCCGAGGCGGTGATGGTAGATCTTCGCGAACGATTCAACGGTCGAGTCGAGCTCGGTGTCCTCGGCCCGAACGGCCGCGGCAAGCTGCGTGCGCACGTCGGCACCCCGTGCCTCGTGCGCAACCAGCCGACTCGCGAGATGCGTCCACGCTTCGTCGCTGACAACCCGGTCGGCGATGCCCGCGTCGAGCACATCGCGGACGGCCGCTTCCATCCGCCCGATCTGGTCCGGGTCGTAGACCCGTGCGAGAGCATCCTCATAGGCCGGCAACAACGTCGAGAGACTCGCCGCGGCATCCTGCTCGCGTTGGATCTCCTCGGTCGCCGACCGCTCGGCGCCCTCGCGTGCGAGCACTGCGGTGAGCGCATCGATGATCGAGGTGCGCAGGTGATCGGGAGCGTGCGCATCCACTTCGAGGGTCTCTTCAACGACCGCATACATCCGGTTGGATTCACGGCCGCGCGTCGCCGCGACGTACAGCTGCTCACGTGATGTGGACTGCGGGTCCACAAGAATGTGGGACGTGTCCACGGTCATTCCCTGCACTCGATTGATCGTCGCCGCGTACCCGAGCTCCACGTGCGTGGCCACGTACTCGGCCGGCAGGGTCAACACTCCCCCGTGCCGAAGGCTCTTCACCTTCTAGTCACCGCCTTCGTCACCCAGGATCGTCCAGAGATCCCCGTTCGCGACAAAGTCCTTACCCTGGTTGGAGCGCAACTTCCGATCGTTCTGCCGCGTCACGATCACATCATTCACGCCTGCCTTGTTCCCGTCGTGCAACAACGCCCCGCTCTTCCCGACAGCACCCTGGCCGATCAGGTCCAGGCGCGCACGCGCGTTCAGCGCGGCAACCTCCTCGTTGGTTCCCGCCACCATGATCGAGTGGCGGTGATCAGCACGATCGGCCGCCCACGCCACGTAGATCTCTTCCAGCATGCTCTGACGGATGCCGCCCCGCGTGCGATCTGCCGTGACATAGAAGTCCAGGGAACCGCTGGCTCCATCACGCAGCAGCAGGGACGCCGCCGCTTCCTCAACGTCCACGAAGCGGTGCACCTGGTCGAGATAGCTGGCCCCCACGCGCTGCTCGATCAAGCGCAGGGCTCCCCCGGACTCGACCGCGGCCAGCTGCGCCGGATCCCCCAGGAGGCGAATCGTGGCCCCGTGCAGCTGGGCAAGCTCCAACACGTCCGACAGCAACGGGGTCGAGGCCATACCGGCCTCATCGATCAGAAGCACCGTGCTGCTGTCGATGCGGTACTGGTCAGATTCCTGCTGCTCCGGCGACCCATTGCGATGCACGTCGACCAGCTTGTGCGCCGTCTCCGCTTCCACCTTGATCTCCTCAGCCAGCACCGTCGACGCAGCCGCCGTCGGTGCCAACGCCAAAACTCGGCCACCTCCCGCTTCCACGGCACGCGCAAACGCGCGCATCGCGGTGGTCTTCCCTGTTCCGGCCGGCCCGATCCCGACCTCGAGGAGACGGCCACCGGATGCGAAACGGCGGGCCAGCTCC
Source organism: Cryobacterium sp. Y62 (assembly GCF_002929785.1). NCBI lineage: Bacteria > Bacillati > Actinomycetota > Actinomycetes > Micrococcales > Microbacteriaceae > Cryobacterium > Cryobacterium sp. Y62. Next base: position 26,191 of record NZ_PJJK01000113.1, read on the forward strand.
ACCTGCGAAGCATCCAACGGGTACGAGCTCGCGGCGTTCAGCGTCTCCACCGTAGTGGCGAAGATGGCCGGCCCGACGGCGAAGCCAGCGACGGTGCGGGCCGCGTCGATCAGGCTGTCCTCAATCGCGAGGATCCGCTCCGAGGTAAACCGTTCCGTCCCGTGCACGCGGTAGACGGACTCGCCGTCTTTGCGCTGCAAAGCCTCGGGGACCGGGTTGAGTGTCGGCGCGGTGACGGCAATCACGCGCGCCATAACGGCCTGCGCGACAGCCTCGGCGATCTGCTGTGCGTCGACGCCAGGGCTCACGTTCGCAAAGGTCCGGGCGATGCGTTGCGCCTCCGCTGCAACATGCGACCGACGCCAGGTAGCCCGGCTATCTTCGACCGTATGCAGCACCCGATCGGCGAGCTCGTCGACACTCAGCGCGGCAAGGATCTGGTCCTGCGCCGACAGCTGCTGTCGTTGCCGGACCGTAGTTCCGATCGTGTCCACGGCGACCTCGCCGATGATCCTGACCGCGGCCAGCCGCCACTCGGCGCGCTGCCGGGTCTGTCGGCGGACATGAGAAGCTGGGCGTATTCCAGCCAACGTCGCAACACCTAACGTTTAGGAATAGCGATGAAAGACAATTCAAGAACCCGGAAAAAAGGTACCGGCGCGCTGCCGATGGCCGAGACACGTGTTGAATATGCTCGGCTCATGAGGCAAGGAATCAGCAACGCCGAGGCGTGTCGCACACTGAAAATTAATCGGCGCACGGGGATGCGCTGGCGCCACGGCCGGACCGTGAAAAAAGCGCACGGCCGCGAGACGACCTACGCCCCAATCTCCCGGATCGCCCCCACCGTAATCTCGCCGCGGTACTTGTCCGAGGACGAGCGGGTGCACATCGCCGACGCGCTGCACGCCGGCACGTCCCTGCGCCAGATCGCAGCAGCGCTGGGGCGAAGCCCATCCACCATCAGCCGTGAAGTGCGCCGCAATCAAGCCCCGCGCGCCAAGCGATACGTTCCCCGAGCTGCTCAAACGTTTGCCGACGCGGCACGTAAACGCCCTCGACAAAGCAAGATCGCCACGAGTACGCCATTGCGCGACGCGATCCAGAAGATGCTGAAGGAACAGTGGAGCCCGCGACAGATCAGCTACCAATTGAGCGTCGACTTCCCCGGCCAGCCGGCCATGAACGTCGTCCACGAGAGCATCTCCCAGGCCCTGTACTCGCCGCAGAACCACGGGCTAACCCGGGAAATGACGCGTCACCTGCGCACCGGGCGACGTGGACGCCTACCCCGCCGCAGCACCACCGCGAGGCGTTCACGCTTCTCGGGGCTGCTCCTGAGTGAACGACCCGCCGAAGTCGACGACCGCATCATCCCCGGTCATTGGGAAGGGGACCTAGTCTGCGGGGCGTTCAACCGCTCGGCCATTGCCACGCTCGTGGAACGCACCAGCGGCTTCCTCATGCTCGTGCACCTGGGCGGCAAGCACGACGCAGCAACCGTCCGCGAACGGGTCGGCACGGCGATGTCCGCCCTACCAGCGCACCTCAGGAAAACGCTGACTTGGGATCAAGGATCGGAGATGGCCGAGTATCGGCAATTCCAGGAAGAAACGACGATCCCCGTCTACTTCTGCGACGCACATTCACCGTGGCAACGAGGCTCCAATGAGAACACCAACGGACTCATTCGCCAGTACTTCCCCAAGGGCACCAACCTGAACCTCCACAGCCCCGAACGCTTGGCTGAGGTCGCCGCCAAGATCAACGCTCGCCCCCGCGAATCGCGCAATTGGGAGCCATCGCAAACGCACTTCGATAGGCTCAAAGAACTAGCCCACATTTAACCGTGTGTTGCGACGATGGCTAGAAAACGCCCTTTGCTGGTGTAAGCGATGGACCCGTATCGGAACAGCCGGGCGGCGACTTGCAGTACGACCGCGCTGAGGAGAAAGAGCTCGATGATGACGATGGCTGCTTCCCAGCCGGAGAGAGAGCTGAACGCATTGCGCAGCATCGCGGTGGTCGGTGCCGAGTACGGGAAATATGTGAAGATCTGCACGAGAGGGCTGTGGCGGTCCGACAAGACCAGCGACAGCGCGTAGAGCGGGACGATCATGAGAACGATGAGTCCGGAGAACCAACTGCCGGCATCTTTCGCGGTCGGCATGACGGCTCCGATCGCGACCAACCTGCCGGTAAACAGGGCGAACCCGCCGATCGCCAGGAGCGCTCCGACGACCATCTGTACGGGTTCAATCGTCACGCTCGACAGGTGCAGTTCGGGAATGTTCAGTGAGGTCCGGAAGAACAAATATGCGACCAATACGGGCAGCAGGAAAACGAGGACTCGCACGAAGCCGACGATGAACAGGAATGTTCGCTGGTCGCAATTGACACGGACTGGACTTGCTCGAAACCGCCGTGTGATCATGACGCGGAGTCTTTTCTATGTCCAAAAATTTGTAAAACGTGGGCAAAACGGCCAGCCGAGAAAAACGGAACCCCCTGCTCCCCAGTGAAACACTGGGATGTAGGGGCTTTTCGTGGCGGTACCGGTGGGATTTGAACCCACGGTGGAGTCTCCCCCACACGACTTTTCGAGAGTCGCACCTTCGGCCGCTCGGACACGGTACCGCCGTCGATCTTAGTAGAGACTGAGGTCCGACGCGAATCGGCAAACATGCAGCAGACACACGGATGCCGCGGAGTAGCCTCAGCGGGTGACCTCACCGACCCAACGCATCCGCTCTGCCATGGCTACCGCCGTCGCTGTATTCGCGGGCGGCATCGTGCTGGCCACGACCTGGTGGCGCCGCGACTTGGAACAGCAGAGGGCCATTCTCAACGAGACCCTGCCGGGACACTCAGCCTGGTGGCGTGACCACGCAAAGCAGTCGGGCGAGCTGCTCTACGTCGCGATCGGCGACAGTGCCGCCCAGGGCATCGGGGCGTCGAGCCCGAACAAGAGCTACGTCGGCGTGCTCGCCGATCACGTGCGCCTGGCGACCGGCCAGACGGTACGCGTTGTCAATCTCAGCGTTTCAGGCGCAACCGTGGCTTTGGCCGTACGCGACCAGCTTCCCCGCTTCGCCAAGCTGGAGGCCGACCTCGTTACGGTCGCGATCGGCGCCAACGATATCGCCCTGTGGAACTCCGTGGCGTTTGAAGCCGGCATCCGAACAGTGTTCGCCGCACTGCCGCCGCATGCCCTCGTCGCCGACCTGCCCTGCTTTCATCTGCCGCACAACGAGGTCAAAGTCGCCGTTGCCAACGAGATCATTCGCCGCGTTGCCGCCGAGCACGAACTGGCGGTGGTTCCGCTGCACTCTACGACCAAACGGGCCGGCTTTCGCAGCATTCTGACCCACGTCGCCAAGGATCTGTTCCACCCCAACGACCGCGGTTACCGCTCCTGGGCCGAGGCGTTCCTCCCGGCGGTCAGCGCCAATGCCGCCCACCGGTTATCGGCCGCCGACCCGCGGCACCAGGACGCTGACTAGAGCCAGCGTCCCGCGCAGAGTCGACTGTCGGTGGCCGCGGCTAGGCTCAAAATATGGCAAAATCCGTATCTTCTTTCCGCTGCTCCGAGTGCGGCTGGACCACCCTGAAATGGGCGGGCCGCTGCGGCGAATGCCAGCAGTGGGGCACCGTCGTCGATGCCGGCCAGACCGCTGGCAGCACTCGTAAGCTCAAGGCGATCACGCTCGTCGGCGATGGTGTCGCCCGTCCCATCACCCACGTTGAAACCGATGCCGCCGCTCACTGGCCGACCGGAATCAACGAGTTCGACCGGGTGCTCGGCGGCGGCATCGTGCCCGGCTCGGTGATTCTGCTCAGCGGTGAGCCCGGCGTCGGCAAGTCCACGCTGCTGCTCGAGGTCGCGTCGAAAGCCGCCGCTGCCAAGAGCCGCGTGCTCTACGTCAGCGCCGAAGAATCGGTGAGCCAGGTGCGGCTGCGCGCCGAACGCACCAATGCACTCGAACCCGAGCTCTATATCGCGGCCGAAACCGACCTCGGGGTCATCCTCGGCCAGATCGACGCGGTGAAGCCCGAACTCATCATAATTGACTCGGTGCAAACCGTCTCGAGCGCACTTTCCGACGGCTCACCGGGCATGCCCAGCCAGGTGCGGGAAGTCGCATCCACTCTCATTCGGGTGGCGAAAGACCGCAACCTTCCGGTGCTGCTCGTCGGTCACGTCACCAAGGACGGCTCGATTGCGGGGCCACGCGTGCTTGAGCATCTGGTCGACGTGGTCTGCCAGTTCGAGGGCGACCGACAGACCTCGCTGCGGTTCATTCGCGCGCTCAAGAACCGATTTGGGCCCACCGACGAGGTCGGCTGCTTCGAAATGACCGGCGACGGCATCGCAGAGGTGCCCGATCCGAGCGGCCTGTTCCTCAGTCGGGCCACCGATCCGGTCGACGGCACCTGCGTGACCGTCGCGTTGGAGGGCCGACGGGCCATGCCGGTCGAGGTGCAGGCGCTTGTAACCGACACTCAGGCGCCGAACCCACGTCGGGTCACGAGCGGCGTCGACTCAGCCCGCGTCGCCATGTTGCTCGCCGTGCTGCAGGAGCGCGCCGGCATGAAGCTCTCCACCAAGGATGTCTACGTGTCGACGGTCGGCGGAATCCGTCTCACCGAACCGGCCGCCGACCTCGCGATTGCGCTAGCCATCGCGTCGGCGTTCACCGGACTCGCAGTCGCTCACAATGTGGTTGCCTTCGGTGAGATCAGCCTCGCGGGCGAAGTGCGCGGGGCGCTCATGTCGAAGCAACGCGTGAACGAAGCCGTGCGCCTCGGGTTCACCACCCAAATCGACGCCGCCTGCGGGTCGATCCACGCGGCGGTTGCTCTCGCGCTCGGAACCAGCCGCAGCCCACGCGACGCCGAACTCGATCGGGCGTTCTAGACTCGGCAAACCACCCCGCCCATACGCGACCGTAGATGAGCGCTGCCCGAAAAGAGGGTGCAGGCTCGGTGCGCCGTGCTTGCACCTGAACACCAGGCGGTTCAACTGACGCCTGCCTGATGCGCTGCCGCGTGCCCGGGCGAGGCCTCAGTCGGCGTCACTCTGGCCGAGTTCGGGGCTCAGCGCCTTGAGCAGATCGGCCGGAGCGGCCTGCATCACGTTCGGCCCGGCGGTGTCGAAGAACACCATTTCCAGGGTAGCGGCATGCACGGTGAGAAATTCCCGCAGCCACTGGCCGTCGCAGACCATGACCTGCGGATTCGGATCGTCGGGCACCACACGCGCGTAGTTGTCGGCGGCCGAGAAGAGCAGCAGCATCCGCTTGTCGGAGCCTTCGCGGCCGAAGACCCGCACCTGCGCTGCCTCCCCGTTGACGACGAGTTGCGGCACAATCATGTAATCGTTGCGCAGCGCGTAGGCGACAGCGACGACGTCTTGCGCCGCCAGAGCGGCGGCGAGCGCCTCGGAACGGGTGTTGGCAGTCGTATCGGTCACCCATTCATTCAATCAGGCACAGCCGAACACGCCCAGCTGGCAGCGCATGCCACGAGCGAACGGATACCCGCCCCACGCTCGGCCCGGTGCGGCGCGGCCTTCGGAACGCTGCGCCGGAAACCCCGGGTCACCTTGAAGCAGTGGGGACGACGTGGCGCAGTCCTTCCGGCGTTACGTACTGTTCCGCCGACTCCTAGTTCAGAATCATCAACGCCGGGTCGGCCGCTTCGATGCCGTCCACGGTCACGTGCAGGTAGTATGACGCCCCGCCGGCCGGAACCGCGGTGCGGGTCTCGGTCTGGCAGGTGTCAACGGCCGAGCGGGTGCGATCCCAGCTGATCGGGGTTGCGAGCGGCATGACCACACCGGGCTTGAGTGTCACCTCGGCGTCGATCGGATTAGTCTGGCAATCGGTCGAGGTCCAATAGACGTCTTCACCACTCATCACGGTGAACACCTGCTGGGCGTTGCCGGCGTTGATAACGCAAGCAGTGGTGCCAATGTTGGTCAGACTCAGCGACAGCTGCGGCAACACGCCGGTCGCGTAATTCGTGGCGTCGGTGATGGCCGCGACCGCAACCGCGGACGGGTCGCAGGCCGAGCCATCGACGGCGGTGGTGACCTCGGGAATGGCGGTGGCGGCATCCGTTGGTGTGGCCGTCTCGGTCGTGGCTGCGCCCGGCTTTTTCGGGGAGTCGGCGTCGCTCTTGCTCACCCCCGGTTGCACGATGATAAGAAAGAGGATCACGAGCACGGCAAGCACGCCGAGCCCCACTACGAAACGTCGGCGCCGGTAGACTTTGCTGGACTGGCGGCCGACCGGTTGCTTGATCGACGACATGCCCCAAGGTTATTGATGTTCGGAGCCGGAAGCTGGCAATGGCGTGCGTGTCGGCAGCAATTGCCGCCGGAACACGCAGAGGCTCGCCCGCAACCGAAACGGTGCGAGCGGGCCCCTGCGATAACCGTGCCCTAGCGGTGCCCTGGTTTCGGCGGCTTCGGGGCCTTCTTGGCGTGTTCAACAGTGACATCGGTCCAGCCGATTAGGTCACCGTTAGCATTCTGCGCTGACACGCTGTACTTGCCGTGCTTGAGGCCGTCGGCGAGCGTGACGCTCACCGTGCCCTCTGCGCTGACGAGTAACCAGCCGCCGAGGTTGGCGGCCTTTTTCTTGTCATAGGCCCACACCGACACGTACTCTCCGGCGTGCTGCACTCCGACCTCGACAACGACCATGTCACCGGCCCGATAGGAGTTTTGGTCGGTGTCGATCGCGTTCCGCAGCTTCTTGGTGAGCTCCTTCTCCAGGGCTGCGGTGGGCGCATCTCCCGGTTCGGCGCTCACGGCAACCGCGATGGCGAGGCGCACAATGGTGCCCGATTCAACCGCGGTCATCTCGAGAACGCTGTTCTCCACGGCGTCGGCCGGCACCGTCACGGTGACCGTGGCCGTGCCCGTCGAATCAACGGATGCCGTACCCACGTCGGTGCCCGACCAGCTCAGCGCGAGCTGGGTGTTCTTCGGGGCGCCGAGCGAGGTGATATTGAGGCTGCCCACCGTGAAGGTGATCGTATCACCCAGGTTGACTGCGGCCGTGGGGGCGCCGGTGATCGAAGCCTGGTTGGCCTTGAACGACGGTGACAACGGGCTGTTGGCCTGGATGTAGGAGATCCAGGCATCACGGTCGACGAGGCCGGAATCACGGGTGTTCGTTCCGTTCTTGAACTCACGGAAGTTGTCGCCTCCGGTGAGCAGGAAGTTGAACGAACCGATGCGGTAGGACTGCGCCGGATCGATCTGGGCGCCGTCGATCCAGATGCCCGTGATGCGGCTTCCGGTATCTCTTGACGCGTCAAACGTGTAGTTCACGTTGTCGCTCAGACCGAGTTGCAAAAACGGACGGCTGGGAATGGTGCCATCGGCGTTGGTCTGCCACTGCTGCTCGAGCACAGTCTTGAACTGCGCGCCGGTAAGACTCGTCGTCCAGAGGTTGTTCAGGAATGGCAGCACCCCGTTCGCCTCGGCGTAGGTGACGACACCATCGGGTGCGAGCGAGAGGTCTGCGCGCATCCCACCGGGGTTGACGACACCGATCTGGGCGCCGCCGATGGTGGGGTCGGCCAGCGATGCGCGAAGCGAGTTTGCCACGAGCGTCCCCAGAGCGGATGGCGCCATGCGGTTTTCGGCGCACGGCGCGACTCCGCCGAGGCACGCCCTGGTGATGTCGGCGGTGACCGAACCCACGGGCACATTGCCCTGGATCGCGGCCTCGGCCAACGCGGCATTGGTGATGGTCTGAACCTCGGTGACGCGCGGGTACGCGGCCACGAGGTCGGCATCGGCAACGATCGAGCGGGCCACGTTGCGGTTCTTCACCGTGGTGGTGTCGCCGGAGGCCACGTCATAGCTGAGCACGACTTGGCCGATGTTCTCGCCGTAGCTGCCCGTCTGCAGCACCGGGCGCGTGACGCCGGTGGCCGCTCCGGGTACCTGGGCGTCCCACGCATACTGCTTGTGCGTGTGACCAGTGAAGATCGCATCGACCTCGGCCGAGGTCTCATTCACGATGCTCGCGAAGGCCCCGCCGGCTGCGAGTTCCTGCTCGAGCGTTGCGCCGTCGGGAGTCCCAGCGCCGGCACCCTCGTGGTACTCAGCGATCAGGACATCCGCTTCGCCGTTCGTCAGGTCGCCGTCGGTAAGCTGGGCCGCAACGCGGTTGACCGCTTCGACGGGGTCGCCGAAGCTGAGGCTGGCGATACCATTGGGCGAGACCAGGGTGGGGGTCTCCTCCGTCACTGCGCCGATCACTCCCACGGTGATGCCCGCCACGTCGAGGAGGGCGTACTCCTGCATCGCGGGAGTCTCTGTTCCCACGTTGTAGACGTTGGCCCCGAGATAGTCGAAGTTGGCAGCATCGGCCACTCGACCGGTGAGGTCGGAAAAGCCTTGATCGAACTCGTGGTTGCCCACGCCCGAGGCTGCGAGACCGAGGGCGTTGAGCACGTCAATGGTGGGCTGATCGTTCTGCGACGCCGACGCGAAGAGCGACGCGCCGATGTTGTCACCGTCCGAGAGGAACAGCGAGTTCGCGTCGCCGTACTCGGCCCGCAACTGCTCGACGGTTCCGGCGAACTTGACGGTGTTGGCGTCGATGCGTCCGTGGAAGTCGTTGATGTTGAGCAGGTTGAGCTCCACCGCGGTGGGCGTGGCCAGGTTGAGTCCGAGCACGACCGGGTCGTGGTCGGAGGAACGGAACGCGTCGGCAACGTAGAAGTCGGTCACGTTGTTGTTATAGCGGCTGTATTCAAGGGCCACCGATTCAACGGAGTTGATGTTCCAAATGTCGACGTCGTTCACCGTGGCATCCGCTTCGGGCGAAGCGAACACGTGGTCGAGCGAACCGACCGTACCGCCGAAGGCATAGCTGTACTCGCCAGTCTTGGCACCCTGGTTGATATACCCGGCGTCGGTGATCACCCTGATCGGGTCTTCCAGGTCGTAAGCATTGAAGTCACCCGTGAGAAACACCCGGTCGATGCCCGTGCTGGTTTTCAGCCCGCTGGCAAAGTCAACGAGGGCGATGGCCTGGTTCACCCGGGAGGCGTTCGAGGCACCCTGACCGTCATTCATGTCGGCGTCGACGCCGGTACCTGAGCCCTTCGACTTGAAGTGGTTGACAATGGCGAGGAACGAGCTGTCCGTGTCACCGACCAGCGCGAAGGCCTGGGCGAGTGGCTGGCGAGCGTTGCTGAAGGCCGCGGAACCGGTGAGGATCTTGGATCCTCCCACGGTTTCGACCGCACCGGCCTTGTAGATGAAAGCGGTGCGGATGACGTCTTCGTTGGCGGGAAGCTCAGTGGGAGAGGCCGCAAAAGCCCAGACCGTGCTGCCGACCGCTACGTTGAGGGCGTTTACCAGGTTGGCGAGGGCGTCGTCGCGGTCCTTGCCGAAAGCGGCCGAGTTCTCGATCTCCTCAAGCGAGACAACGTCGGCGTCGAGGGCGTTGATGGCCGAGACTATCTTGGCCTGCTGCCGTTCGAAGTTGACGGTGTTCGCGGCGCCGCGGGCGTCGCATCCGCTTCGCACGGTGATCGAGTTCCCGGCCCGGTCGTTGTAATACGAGCAACCGGAAAGGGAATCACCGACGGTGGAGAAGTAGTTCAAGACGTTGAAGCTCGCGAGACGGATGTCCCCGCCCACGTCTTCGGGAGCCTCCGTTCGCGTATTGGCGAACGTAGCCGGTTGAACCGTGGCGGCGTTTGCGGCGGTCAGCGCCGCGGTGGGCTGGAATTTCCACGAGGCGTTGCGGTAGTCAAAGATCACGGGCTTCGTGAAGGTCACGGCCGCACCGATGCGCAGGGGATCGGCGACGGTGAGGTACGGCACCGGGGTTCCCTGGTTGGTACTGGAGAGGAAGTTCGTGCTCGCACCGTCATCGAGGGTCACTGCACGTGCGGCATTGGCCGCGATGGCCGCCGTGTACTCGGCCGAGCCGGGCAGTGCCGCCACAGTCGGGTTCACCAGGGGTGTCGTTCCGGCGGCGAGGCCGATCTCGGCGTACTGGTTGGTCGTGTAGTTGTTGGTGACGGTGAAGTCGCCCTGGGGCGCGATCAGCATGCCCTCGAGGGTTTCGCGCTGTTGCATACTGGTGGGCAACGAGACCGTAGCCGGTGTCACCGACACAGCGGGGTCGGTGAGTTGGACGACATCATCAACGGTGCCGAAGGTCACCTCGGTCATGCCGAAGAATTCGACGACGGTGCCCACGACCTGTACGTGGTCGCCGATCTGCACGTTCGCGGTTGCCGAGTTGGAGTACGCGAAAACACCATGCGATGCGGTGTGGCTTGCAAAGTCAACGTCGCCACCGGTCCCAGCGGTCTGCAGGTAGAACCCGTCGAAGCCGCCGGTCGGGTAGGCGGCCGTGACGACACCCGACGTCTTGATGACGGTTCCGGCCAGCGGGCTCGCGTCGGTCGTGCCTTGGATCGCGTTGATCGCGGTCAATTGGTCGGGTACCGGAGTCGGTTCGGGGTCTGGTACGACCGGGCTGCCGGTCTCGCCGGCCGTGTTCGTCGGCGTGGGCTCGCCCGAGCTGAAGTCGGCGGCGTTGACGTCGGTGTCAGAGAAGTTAGTGCGGTTCACCGACGTCGTAACGGATGCGTTGGCTGCTACCGTTCCCTCAAACGTGTTCGAGCTGCCGTAGCCGATTAGGTCCAGAATTTCGGCCTGCCCGGTGAGCGAGCCCGTGGCTGGTGCGGTCAGCGCCGTGGACTGGTTGGCGAAGAAGATCGTGCCGGAGCCAGCGGCAAAGGAGGTGCCGAAGGAGTCATCCGGTGTCGGCAGTACCGCGCCATTGGCGGCGTTCGAGCTTCCCTGTACGAGGTAGTAGCCGCCGGCGGCAATGGTGCCGGTGAGGGCGACGACCCCGGTCGGGTTCGACGTTCCGGTGGCCGAGCGATACTGAACCGACGTGCCGACAAGCGAGACGTCGGCATCGGTTGGGTTGTACAGCTCGACGAACTTGTTCAGATAGGTCGCGCCCGAGCTGCCCCCGTTGAAGTAGGCCTCGTTGATGACGACTCCGGTGCCGGCGGTATTGGCGCTGGCCGGTACGGCAATGATCGGAGCGGCCGCGAGGCTTACCCCCAGAAGTGTGGCTAAAACCAGCCTCGAGCGGCTGCGAACGGCGGATGACATGGATCTCCTCATTCATTGAACGATGGTGGTCTCATTGCACCCGGGGATTTGCTCCCGTGATGTGGTGCCGGTCGGTGCAATAGTTCGCAGCCTAGTGACGGCCCATGACCGGGGGGTAAACTCCGCTCATTTTGCTCGTATGCGCAGCTGAAATCGGCGCCACGCAGCACAGATAGCCACGATCGGGCCGGTCACGCAGAATTCCGCCGGTTCAGGAACGAGTCAGGCGTTTCACCATGCGGGTGTTGCCGAGCGTGTTCGGCTTCACCCGAGCCAGGTCGAGAAACTCGGCGACGCCCTCATCGGACGACCGCACGAGTTCGGCGTAGACGGTCGGATCAACGGTTTCGGTACCCATGTCGCTGAAGCCGTTGCGGGTGAAGAAGCCGACCTCGAAGGTGAGGCAGAACAGTCGGCTCAGGCCGAGGCCCTGGGCATCCGCTTCGAGGCGTTGCATCATCGTGTAGCCGACGCCGCGGCCAAGCCATGTCGCGTCAACGGCCAGGGTGCGCACCTCGCCGAGGTCTTCCCACATGACGTGCAGCGCGCCGCAACCGATCAGGGTACCGGACGAGTCGACGGCGACCCGAAACTCCTGCACCGCCTCGTAGAACACGACCCGGTCCTTGCCGAGGAGAATGCGCTGCTGTACGAGCGGCTCGACCAGCGCTTCGATGCCGGGAACGTCACTCGTGCGAGCGCGGCGCACCGAATACTCCAGTTCGGGTTGTTCAGGTGCGGTCTGCTGCACTACGGTCACGCCGATCGGCCCTCTCATGTGGCTGTTTCAGGATCAAACCACCAGTCTAGTGAGGGCACAGAAAAAGCCCGGCAGACGCATCTGCCGGGCCCTTCTGTTGAAACTAGCGCTGGAACTGCTAGTCGCTAGTGATAGCCAGGTTGGGGGTGGCCGGACCGGTGCCGACTGCGGCTGCAGTGTTCACTCCGACGCCGACCGACTCTGCCCGGGTCGTCGTGGTGAAGACAAGCTTGCCCTCGACGAAGTCCACGTGCACGTGGTCACCGGCATTGAGCTCGCCCTGCAGGATCTTCTCCGACAGGCGGTCTTCCACCTCGCGCTGGATGGCGCGACGCAGCGGACGAGCACCGAGCGTCGGGTCGAATCCGACCTCGATCAGGTGTTCCTTGGCCGGGACGGTGACCTCGACGGTCATGTCGCGGTCGAGCAGACGCACGCCGAGACGCTTAATGAACAGGTCGACGATCTGCAGCAGCTCAGGCTTGGTCAGCTGCGGGAACACGATGACCTCGTCCACGCGGTTGAGAAACTCGGGCTTGAAGTGCTTCTTCAGCTCGTCCTTGACCTTGCCGGCCATACGCTCGTACCCGGTGGTGCTGTCGCCTTCCAGCTGGAAGCCGACCGGTCCGCCCGAGATGTCCTTGGTGCCGAGGTTGGTAGTCATGATGATGACGGTGTTCTTGAAGTCGACCACGCGACCCTGACCATCCGTCAACCGACCCTCTTCCAGAATCTGGAGCAGGGAGTTAAAGATGTCGGGGTGAGCCTTTTCGATCTCATCGAACAGCACCACGGAGAACGGCTTGCGCCGCACCTTCTCGGTGAGCTGACCGCCCTCTTCGAAGCCGACGAATCCGGGAGGCGCACCGAACAGGCGCGACACGGTGTGCTTCTCGCCGTACTCACTCATGTCGAGCGAGATCATGGCGGCCTCGTCGTCGAACAAGAACTCGGCGAGTGCCTTGGCGAGCTCCGTCTTGCCGACACCGGTGGGGCCGGCGAAGACGAAGGAACCAGAGGGACGCTTCGGGTCCTTCAGGCCGGCCCGGGTGCGACGGATGGTCTTGGCGAGCGCCGAGATGGCCTCTTCCTGACCGATGACGCGCTGGTGCAAAGCCTTCTCCATGAAGACCAGCCGCGAGGACTCTTCCTCGGTGAGCTTGAACACCGGAATGCCGGTGGCCTGGGCCAGAACCTCGGCGATCAAGCCTTCGTCGACCACCGCGGTGGTCTTGACGTCGCCGGACTTCCACTTCTTCTCCAAGCGCAGACGCTCGCCAAGAAGGTTCTTCTCCTCGTCGCGCAGTCCGGCGGCCTTCTCGAAGTCCTGCTCTTCAATGGCGAGTTCCTTGGCGGCACGAACTACGGCGATCTTCTCGTCGAATTCGCGCAGCTCCGGGGGGCTCGACAGGATCGATAGGCGCAGGCGGGCGCCGGCCTCATCGATCAGGTCGATGGCCTTGTCCGGCAGGAACCGGTCGGAGACGTAGCGGTCAGCAAGGTTCGCCGCGGCTACGAGGGCACCGTCGGTGATCGAAACCTTGTGGTGCGCTTCGTAGCGGTCGCGCAGTCCCTTGAGGATGTTGATGGTGTGCGGCAGCGACGGTTCGTTCACCTGGATCGGCTGGAAGCGGCGCTCGAGCGCAGCATCTTTTTCGAAGTGCTTGCGGTACTCGTCAAGGGTGGTCGCACCGATGGTCTGGAGCTCACCGCGAGCGAGCAGCGGCTTGAGGATCGACGCGGCGTCGATGGCTCCCTCGGCGGCGCCCGCACCGACCAGGGTGTGGATCTCGTCGATGAAGACGATGATATCGCCGCGGGTGCGGATCTCCTTGGTGACCTTCTTCAGTCGCTCTTCGAAGTCACCGCGGTAGCGGCTGCCGGCGATGAGAGAGCCGAGGTCGAGCGAGTAGAGCTGCTTGTCCTTGAGCGTCTCGGGCACATCGCCCTTGACGATCGCCTGGGCGAGCCCCTCGACGACGGCGGTCTTGCCGACGCCGGGCTCACCGATCAGCACGGGGTTGTTCTTGGTGCGACGCGAGAGGATCTGCATGACCCGCTCGATTTCTTTCTCGCGCCCGATGACCGGGTCGAGTTTGTTGTCGCGGGCCATCTGGGTGAGGTTGCGACCGAACTGGTCGAGCACCTGACTGCCGGCCGTGTTGGCCGCCTGCTCGTTAGCGCCGACGGCGACCTGCTCCTTGCCCTGGTAACCGGAGAGGAGCTGGATGACCTGCTGGCGCACGCGGTTGAGGTCGGCGCCGAGCTTCACCAGAACCTGAGCGGCGACGCCCTCGCCCTCGCGAATAAGGCCGAGCAGAATGTGCTCGGTGCCGATGTAGTTGTGACCGAGCTGCAGCGCTTCGCGCAGGCTTAGCTCGAGAACCTTCTTCGCCCGAGGCGTGAAGGGGATGTGACCGGTGGGCTGCTGCTGCCCCTGGCCGATGATGTCCTGAACCTGCTCGCGCACGGCGTCCAGCGAGATGCCGAGGCTCTCCAGAGCCTTCGCGGCGACGCCTTCACCCTCGTGGATCAGCCCGAGCAGAATGTGCTCGGTGCCGATGTAGTTGTGGTTGAGCATCTTGGCCTCTTCCTGGGCCAAAACGACGACGCGACGAGCTCGGTCGGTAAATCTTTCAAACATGTGATCGCTCCCTTGGCGCCAGGGCAGTTGGTGCCGTTACATCGAGAGTAGCCAGCCTGCGCCGCTCGCGCGTGTTTGTTCGCCGTAGGCGTGATGATGCAGACAGAGTGACGGATGCTGCGCGCACGCCCTGCGCGCAGCATCCGTTTTGCTACCGGCGCTACTGCACCGCGGAGGTCAGCCGGGCGAGGTTGTCGAGGATGGTCGAGCGCAGCGGCTGCTTGCGCCACTCCTCGAGGGTGAGTTCGCGGCTGTTGCGTCGGTTCTCGTCTTCCATGGTGCGCAGGTTGCGCACGAACGACGGGCCGCGCACCATGAGCGACACCTCCATGTTGAGGCTGAAGGAACGCTGGTCCATGTTGCTCGAGCCGACGACTGCGACCTCATCATCGATCGTGAAGTGCTTGGCGTGCAGAATGTACGGCGCCTTGTACATGTAGATATGCACGCCGGCGGTCAGCAGTTCCTCGTAATACGAGCGCTGGGCGTGATAGACCACGGCCTGGTCGCCGATCTCGGAGACGAACAGCTCCACGTGCAGTCCGCGCTGCACTGCGGTCGTGATGGCGTACATGACCGACTCATCCGGCACGAAGTACGGGCTGGTGATGATGATGCGATCCTGCGCGTAGTACAACAGTGCCAGGAACAGGCGTAGGTTATTCTCGCCGCGAAACCCGGGGCCGCTCGGAACGACCTGGCAGTCGAGGGCATCCGTCACCGGCCGCGGATGCACCGGCTCGATATCGCGGGTGAGCAGCTCGTTGGTCTCGCTGTACCAGTCGGTGATGAAGATCGCGTTGAGCCCAGACACGATCGGGCCCTCCAGCCGGGTCATGAAGTCTTTCCACTGCAGGCCACGACGGATGTTTCGGCGCATGTTGTACGAGCGGTCGATGATGTTCTGCGACCCCATGAAGCCGACCAGGCCGTCCACCACGAGCAGTTTGCGGTGATTGCGCAGATCAGGCCGTTGCCATTTGCCCTTGAACGGCTGTACGGGCAGCATGAGGTGCCAGGCGATACCGTCATCCGTTAGCCGCCGTTTGGTCTGCGTGAAACCGGGCTTGCGCATGGACTGGATGTGATCAAGCAGAACCCTCACGCTGACCCCACGCCGGTGGGCGCGCTCGAGCGCGTCGAAGAACGGCGCCGTGGTGTGATCGAGCGAGAGAATGTAGAACTCAACGTGCACGTATTTCTGAGCCCGGTCGATGTCGGCGATCATGGTGTCAAAAGACAGTTGATAGTCGTTGATCAGGCTCGCCGTGTTATCGCCGACGAGCGGCATCGCCCCGAGGTTGCGGTTGAGTTCGACGACCGATTCGAGCCAGCTCGGCCACGGGCGGTCGTGCTGCACCAAATCCATTCCGTCGGTGCTGTCGAGAATGAACCTATTGATTTCATCCTGCATCAACCGGCGCTTCTTCGGCAGTGTGCGATAACCGATCAGCAGGAACAACAGCACGCCGAGGTACGGAATGAAGAAAATGGTCAGCAGCCAGGCCATGCCCGACATCGGGCGTCGATTCCGTGGCACGACAATGATTGCTACGATGCGAATGGAAAAATCGACTATCAGGGCCAGCAGAACAGTGATGGTCACGCCATCAATGCCGAACATCGAACTTAGGTGACCGGTTTGTCGAGACCGAGCCGGGCGCGTTCTTCGGCTTCGATTTGGGCGTATACCTTACGTTCGGTGCGGTCAGCGCGCAGGATTGAGCGCATCATCAGCCAGAAAATGAGGCCAAGCGCAATGGTGGGTACGACCGAAAAGAGCGCGTTACCCCAGAAGTTCTCAATCACACCTCCAGACTACGCGTAAAGGCTGGGATACCCGCTACCTGGTGAGCAGTCCAAAGATGCCGCTGCCCAGAAAATAGACGCCGATGCCACCGACGATCACCCAGATCGCGATGCGGTTCATCGACGGCGGTTTGCGCCCGCCCTTGTCGGGCTCTAATTCATCTTTGGGAAGATAGCTCATTATTTCACCAGTGGGAAGAGGATCGTCTCGCGGATGCCGAGACCGGTCAGTGCCATCAGCATACGATCGATGCCCATGCCCATGCCACCGGTCGGTGGCATGCCATACTCAAGCGCGCGCAAAAATTCTTCATCAAGGTGCATGGCCTCGAGGTCTCCCCCTGCGGCCAGGCTGGCCTGTTCGATGAATCGTTCACGCTGCACGACTGGGTCGACGAGCTCGGAGTAGCCGGTCGCCAGTTCGAAGCCGCGCACGTAGAGGTCCCACTTTTCGACCACGCCGGCCACCGAACGGTGGCCGCGCACGAGCGGGCTCGTGTCGATGGGAAAGTCCATCACGAAGGTCGGACGCACGAGGTCGCCCTTGACGAAGTGCTCCCAGAGCTCTTCGACATACTTGCCGTGAATCGGGTGGTCGATCTCGATGCCTTCGCGATCGGCGAGCGCGACGAGGTCGGCAAGCGGCGTCTCGGGCGTGATCGTGATGCCGGCCGCCGTGGACAGGCTGTCGTACATGCCGATGCGGTCCCAGTCGCCGCCGAGGTCGAACAGTGTGCCGTCGGCCCAGGTGACCACGTGCGATCCAGCGATCGCGAACGCGGCATCCTGAATCAGCTTTTGGGTGAGGTCGGCGATGGAGTTGTAATCGCCGTACGCCTCATAGGCCTCGAGCATCGCGAACTCGGGCGAGTGGGTGGAGTCGGCGCCCTCATTGCGAAAGTTGCGATTGATTTCGTAGACCCGGTCGATGCCGCCGACCACGGCCCGCTTCAAAAACAACTCGGGTGCGATACGCAGAAACAGTTCGGTGTCGAAGGCGTTGCTGTGGGTCTGAAATGGGCGAGCGGATGCCCCGCCGTGCATGACCTGCAGCATCGGGGTCTCGATCTCGATGAACTCCAGATCGGTGAACGTCTTGCGCAGACTCGTGACGGCCTTCGACCGGGAGCGCACGTTGGTTCGGGCCTGCTCGCGGCTGATCAGGTCGAGGTAGCGGCTGCGCACCCGCGTCTCTTCGCTGAGCTCGGAGTGCAGGTTGGGCAGCGGCAGCAGCGCCTTCGCGGCGACCTGCCAGTCGGTGACCATGATCGACAGCTCGCCGCGGCGGCTGGAGATGACCTCACCGGTGACGAACAGGTGGTCACCGAGGTCGACCAGGTCTTTCCAGGCGGCAAGCGACTCATCCCCGACGGCCGCGAGCGAGACCATGGCCTGAATGCGGGTGCCGTCACCGCTCTGCAGGCTGGCGAAGCACAGCTTGCCGGTGTTGCGCAGGTGCACGATGCGACCGGCCAGGCCGACGATGACGCCGGTGGTGGCATCCGCTTCGAGCTGGCCGAATTCGGCGCGCACGGCCGGAATGGTGTGGGTCACCGGAACCGACACCGGGTAAGCACCGCCGGCCGGACTCTGAGCTTGCGCGTTCAGGCGGTCGCGTTTGCCGAGGCGCACGGCCTTCTGCTCGTTCATTTCCACGTCGGAAAAGCCCTCGGCATCGTCGTGTGCGGCGGGCGGGGTGTTCTGGCTCATGCGGTTCTCCGTTGGTGCTGTCAGGTCAGAAATAAGCGGATGCTGCTACGCCTACCCGAGGGCAAGCGGCACGTTGTCGATCAGCCGGGTGGTGCCGACCCGCGCGGCCACGAGCATCCTGGCCGGCCCGCGATAGGCGTCGTCGACCGGAAGAAAGGTCTGCGGGTGCACGATCACGAGATAGTCCAGTTTAACCAGCGGCTGGGCGGCAATGCGTGCGTGTGCTGCGGCGACGGCGACGACGGGTCCGGCCAACGCGGCCAACGCGGCCGCGTTCAGTCCGGCGAACAGAGCTTGCGCCGCCGTATTCTCGGCGTCGTCGAGGTAGCGGTTGCGGCTCGAGAGGGCCAGCCCGCTCGGCTCACGCACGGTCTCGACGACCTCGATCGCACTGCGCAGGTTGAGGTCAGCAACCATGCTCTGCACGAGAAAAACCTGCTGGCCGTCTTTTTGACCGAACACCGCCGTATCCGGTGCCACGATGCCCAGCAGTTTCGCGACGACCGTGAGCATTCCATCGAAGTGGCCGGGGCGCGCTGCACCCTCGTAGGCGCTGCCGATCGGGCCAGCGGTAACCCGCGTGCCGTTCGCGCTGTCTGGATACATTTCGCCGGCACTGGGCGCGAACACGAACGGCACCTTCTCGTCGGCGAGGGTGGCCAGGTCGGCGTCGAGGGTGCGCGGATACCGCTCGAGGTCTTCACCGGTGCCGAACTGCAGCGGATTCACGAAGATCGACACCACCACGATCTCGCCGAGCGCGTGCGCCCGTCGAACCAGGGCGAGGTGCCCGGCGTGCAGGGCGCCCATGGTCGGCACGAGCACGATGCGGGTGTCTCCGCCGACCAACGCCGAGCGGCGCCGGGCCTGGCCGAGCCTGTGCTGCAGGGCGGTGATGGTGCTGATTACTTCTGGTGTGCTCATTCGATTGTCCGGTCGTCGTCAAGCGGATGCTGCCTGGGCGCGATTTCGTCCAGCCCGGCCAGGTCGAGGCGTTCCGGGCTCGTGTGCCCGAGGGCATTCTCCATCGCGGAGCGCAGCAGCGGGCCCAGAACGGCTCCCGGCTGCTCCATCCCGATTCCAGCGAGTAGCCGCGTGGCCTGCTCGACGATCGACGTGGAAAACGCGGTGGCGATCTCGATCGCCTCGGCGTAGCTGGCGCGGTCGCCCTCGGCGACGATGACCGGTTCGCCGCCCATCTCTACCGCGAGGGCCTGCCCGATCGGCAGCACCGGGCCGGGCGCGGTCACCGCGAAATAGCTGTCAGTGAGCCGGGCCAGGTCGAGGCTCGTGCCGGTGAAGGCCATGGCCGGGTGGATGGCGAGCGGGATCGCCCCGGCCGTCAGGGCGGGCGCGAGCACCGCGGTGCCATAGCGGGCAGAGGTGTGCAGCACGATCTGACCGGGGTGCCACGTGTTCGTGACGGCGAGACCCTGCACCAGACTCTCCAGCTGCGCATCGGGCACCGCGATGATGACCAGCTCACTGCGCTCGACTACCTCGGGCACGGTTAGAATCGGCACGAGCGGTAGAATGGCTTCGGCCCGATCGCGGCTGGCCTGCGAGATCGCCGAGATGCCCACGATCGCGTGGCCGGCACCCGCGAGTGCCGCGCCGAGAATGGGGCCGACGTGGCCGGCTCCGATGATTCCGACGCCGAGGCGGCCAGGCTTTCCGGTCATTCTGTCGCTCCGTACTGGTCGGCTGCCGGCTGCGGGGCCTCCTCGGCCCGGCTCCAGCGGTGGCTGGTGTCGGCCAGCGCTGAGCTGACCGCGCCGGTGGACATCCATTTGAAAAGCACGAGCGCTTCATCGACGTCGATGACGCTGAGCGACGCCGTGACCGGGCCAGCAACCGCGAGCAGGTCGGCCGAGGCGAGGCGTAGCCGACGCTTGATCGGGCCCTGCTTCACGC
The DNA here is from genome assembly GCF_002929785.1 of Cryobacterium sp. Y62. Taxonomy (NCBI): domain Bacteria; kingdom Bacillati; phylum Actinomycetota; class Actinomycetes; order Micrococcales; family Microbacteriaceae; genus Cryobacterium; species Cryobacterium sp. Y62. The sequence goes on from NZ_PJJK01000113.1 coordinate 46,201, forward strand.
TCACACCCTGCATACGGGCGAGCGGTATGAGGATCAGGTCGCGGGACAGCACCCCGCGGCGGATCAGGGCGACATTGCCCGAGACGGCCCAGCCGGTGCGCCACCAGGAGAAGGGTCGCAGCCAGACCGCTCGCGGTGGCGCGTTGCTGTAGAAATCGGCCACGCCGACATCAACCCTGCGGCCGCCGAGCATGCCGTTTTCGACCAGCGCCCCGTGGGTATCGGTGGTGAAGCCCGGGAGAGCCAGTTCGAGCACCTTCTCGACATCGGCGAAGGTGCCGACCGGCAGGAGTACCGTGCTCGTAGGATTGTTCGCGCTGGCCCCGGCAGCGTGCCCTGCCGTGTTAATGCTGATCTGCCACCAGCCGAGCCGACGCCAGAGAATGGGTTGAGACACCTTGATGGCGTGGATGCGCCCCGGAGGCAGGGTCTGGCTGCTCGTGGAAAGCAGCCCAAAGCCGACCCGCACGCCGTCAGCCGTGCCCGCAATCGTGAACCGCAGCTGCTTGGTGATACGGGAGAAGTAGTAGCCGACGCTGCCGATCAGGCCGGGAAGAACGGCCACGAGCACCCAGCCGCTACTGCCGGCGATCACGCTGACGATCAGTCCGATGCCGGCCAGAAGTAGAAAAACGGTGAACCCGCTGAGCACGACCGACCCGATCAGCCGTCCGGGCGGAATGCGCACGACCGACTCCGGCGGGGCGGCGTCGGGGTCAAGTTCCGAGGCCACATACTCGTTACAGCGCGCCGCGGCGAAGTTGCCGAGGGTCGAGTGCGCGGTGGGTGGGCCGATCAGGGTGGGGGCTGCGTCGTCGCCGGTCAAGGCCGGGTCGTTTGGTGGTGCAACGGCGTCCGCAGCGACCACCGGCGCTCTGGCCTGCCGCAGGCCGGNGTCCGCAGCGACCACCGGCGCTCTGGCCTGCCGCAGGCCGGAGGCGAGGTGCAGGATGTCGCGGCGCAGGTCATCCGCTAATTTCGAGCCGAGGTAGGACAGCTGTACGTTGCCGTCCTGGCCGGCCACGGCGATGTCGAGCCTGGCGGCTCCGAACAGTCGGGGGATCAACGGCCGAGCCAGGTTCACTCCCTGCACCCGGTCGAGGCGCGCCTTGCGGTTGCTGCGAAAGATGAGGCCGCTGCGCACCTCGACGACTTCCCCGTTGATGCGAAAGGTGTGCATGCGCCAAGACAGGTAGAACGCGACGATAATGACCAGCAGCACACCGGCGATGATGAGCAGCGCCCACCCGGTGCCGCCCCGCTGGTAGATCTCATCAATCGGGTCGCCGCCATAGTTCTCCTCGCCCAGGAACAGGTCGATGAGCCGTTCGCGCAGGTTTGCGATCACGAATCCGAGCACTGCGACCATGAAAATGCCGCCGCGCAGCAGCGGTGTCGCGGGGTGCAAACGGTGCCACTGCCCGTCGGTGTGGTCGGTACGCGGTGCCGCTAGCGGTGCCGGAACGGCGGGCTCGCTCACAGTCCCGCCCGGCGGATCTCGGCGAGCTCCACCAAACGGTCGCGCAGGCTTTCGGCATCTGCTTCGGGCAGCCCGGGGATCGAGACCCCGGCGGTTGCCGCAGCGGTCACAAACTTGAGGTCGGCCAGACCGAGCCAGCGAGCCACCGGGCCGCGGGTGATATCGATGAGCTGCATCCGTCCGTAGGGCACCGCTACAAAGCGTTGAAAGAGGATGCCGCGGCGAAAGAGCAAATCATCCTCGCGCAGCAGATAGCCGATGGAGCGCACCCGGCGAGGTTCGAACACCAGGTTGATGATCGTCATCAGGAGCACCGCGATGCCGACCCACAGCGCCCAGGTCGCATCGAGCAGCAGCCAGAGCAGGCTGGCGCCACCGCAGACCACGACCCCGAACAGAATAGTGCCGACGATCTCGACCAGCACGTATTTCGGGGAAACCCGCTTCCACTCACCTACGCCGACCAAGTCAAGCCGTTCCGACGGTTCGACTTGCGCGTGTTCGGGTGGGTTCAAATCGTCGGGATCAGGCACACGTACCTCCGGGCTCGTCGGTGTTGGTGTCGTCGTCGGGCGGCAAGATGCAGAAGTGTTCGGCTACGAGGCCGGCCGCCAGCATGACGGCCGCGCCGATCGCCGTGCCGATCGCGAGCCAGAGCGAGGTGACCGCTGGCACCACCGATCGGGTCAGGATGTACAGCACAATGCCGAGAGAACCGCCGAGCAGCACCGACGCCGCTAGTGAGGTCGCCTTCGACAGCACGGCCACGCGCATCGCCCAGAACGGGTCGATGCGGCGCAGCGCCTTACGCCGGCTACCCTGACGCACCCGCCAGGCCAGGCTCACGACGACGGCCGCCAACAGCATGAGCGTCAGCGACAGCGTAACCGGTGGAACGACGATGGGGGCACCGGATGCCGCAAACGCAATCTCGAGCAGAAAGCCGATCACGAGACCGATGAGCAACACCGCGAGCAGCCCGGTCGCGTGCGAGCGCTTCATCGCGGTGCTCCCGGTGCCGGGCAGAGGGCGGCGGCATCCGCTGATCGCCGCACGGTATTACCGGTCGCGGCGAGGAGGTCGCGCACCAGACCCCGTCCAGGAACGGTGGCTTGCTCATCGAGGTCGAGCCAGGGGGCGAGCACGAAGTCGCGCTCCGCTGCGCGCGGGTGCGGCACGATGAGGCGCGCGTCGTCGATGCTCAGCTGTCCGAAGGCGATGATGTCGATGTCGAGTGTGCGATCGCCCCAGCGCTCGGCGCGCACCCGGCCGTGCTCAGCCTCGATGGCGTTGACGGCGTCGAGCAGCTCGTAGGCGTCGCCGCTGTAATCGATCGTGAGTACCGCGTTGAGATAGCGCGGGGCGCGCTCGTCAACACCGTCGAGTTTCACGGCTGCCGATTCGTAGCCCGGCGACACCGCGACCAGCGTAGCCCCAGGCAGGTTGGCGAGATCCCGCACGGCGCTCGCGAGCGTCGCTGCCCGGTCGCCGAGGTTGCTCCCGAGGGCCAGAACGACTCGATCGCCTGTCATGGACGCACCCGGGTGATCTGCACGGCCACGTCGGTGAAGGGCACCAAAATGGGAGCCTGCGGCTTGTGCACCGTGACCTGCACCCTGAGTGCCGGTGGGTGGGCCAGCACGACGGCGGCGATGCGTTCGGCGACGGTTTCGATGAGGTCGACCGGGTTGTACTTGGCTGCGTCGGTGACTTCCTCGGCAAGTTCGCCATAGTGGATGGTTTGGCTCACGTCATCGCTCGCCGCCGCCCGCAGCAGATCGAGCCAGACGGTCACGTCGATGACGAAGTCCTGGCCGTTTTCCTTCTCGAAGTCGTAGACACCGTGGTGGGCGTTCACCCGCAGGCCAGTAAGGGTGATCGAATCAGTCATGGTTCCATTGTGTCGGACGGGGCGCCCCGCCCGACAACTCATTGGCGGCCAAGGGCGTCGACTGCAGCGCGCAGGACAGCACGTTGAGTGCCGCGCGGGTGCCGGCGACGTCGTGGACGCGCACCGCCCAGACGCCCGCCTGTGCGGCCAACACGCTCACCACGGCTGTCGGTAGGTCGCGGTCCAGCACCGGAGTACCGACCGGCAGAACGTCCGCCAGAAAGCGTTTGCGCGAGGCACCGACGAGGATCGGCAGCCCGAGTGCTACAAAGGCATCCAGCCGGTTGATCAACTGCCAGTTGTGCTCGGGCTTCTTGGAGAAGCCGAGACCAGGGTCGAGCACAATGCGCTCGCGAGCGACGCCGGCGGCGGTCAACACGTCCACCCGGGCGCTCAGCGCGGCCATGACATCAGTGACGACGTTGTCATACTCGGTGACGGTGTCCATCAGCTGGGCATGGGCACGCCAGTGCATGACCACAAAGTTCAGGCCCGTGTCGTCGACGACAGCGGCCATATCGGGGTCGGCCAACCCACCGGAAACATCGTTGATGATGCTCGCTCCGGCTTTCGCAGCCGCGCGGGCCGTCGCGGCGTTGAGCGTGTCGATGCTCAGGCATAGTCCCTGCCGGGCGAGCTCGGTGACGACCGGAATGACCCGGTTTTGTTCCTCGGCCGGCGTGATACGCGTGGCACCCGGACGAGTGGATTCACCACCCACGTCGATCAGGTCGGCGCCCTGGGCGTGCAACAGCAGACCGTGCTCGATGGCGTCATCCGTTGCTGCCCACCGTCCGCCATCGCTGAAGGAGTCCGGTGTGACGTTGAGCACCCCCATGATGAGTGTCACTGGCCGGCGGCGATCAGGGCAATGATCTCGGCCCGGGCGGTCGGCTCGGTCAGCGTGCCGCGCGAGGCCATGGTGACGGTCGAACTGGCGCTTTGACGTGGACCGCGAGTGCCGACACAGCCGTGCACAGCATCGAGCACGACGAGCACGCCGAGCGGGTCGAGGCCGTCCTGAAAAGCATCAGCGATTTCCTCGGTGAGACGCTCCTGGAGTTGCGGCCGGGCGGCGATGGTTTCGACAACGGCGGGCAACCGTCCGAGGCCAACGACCCGGTCGCGCGGCAGGTAGGCCACGTGAGCGGTGCCGAGGAACGGCAGCAGGTGATGCTCACAGATGGATCGGAAGGCGATGTCGCGCAGCAGCACGAGTTCACCGGTTCTGCCATCGACCGGCACGAAATCTTGCAGGAGCTTCTGCGGGTCCTGGTCCAGGCCGGCGAAGAACTCGGCGTAGGCATCCGCTACTCGTCGCGGCGTGCTTTCCAAGCCGACCCGTTCCGTATCCTCGCCGATTGCAGCGAGAATCTCTGAAACAGCCGCCTCGATGCGTGCCCTGTCCACTGCCACGGGCGCCTAAGCGGTCGCGGGGCGGGGGTTGCGGGCCGGCGCGCGTTTCGGTTTGGCGGGGGCGGCGTCACCGCTCGTGATGCCACCGTCGACGGCGGCGCCGTCGATGGGAGCCTTCGGAGCTGGCATCGCGATCGGCGGCACGTCAGAGACGGGGCGCTTGTCGCTCGAGAGCCACTGCGGGCGCTGCGGGAGCTTTTCGACGTTGGTGAAGATCTCCGCGAGAGCGCTCTGGTCGAGCGTTTCGTGCTCGAGCAGTGCGGTGGCGAGGTCGTCCAGGATCACGCGGTTCTTGATCAAAACTTCATAGGCCTCGTCGTGGGCGTCCTCGAGCAGCTGGCGCACCTCGCGGTCAACGCTCTCGGCCACGCGCTCCGAGTAATCACGCTGATGGCCCATGTCGCGGCCGAGAAATACCTCGCCGGAACCCTGGCCAAGCTTGAGCGGACCGACGACCGCGCTCATACCGAACTCGGTGACCATCTTGCGTGCGGTGGCCGTGGCCTTCTCGATATCGTTGGAGGCGCCGCTGGTCGGGTCGTGGAAGATGATCTCCTCGGCGACACGGCCACCCATGGCGTAGGCCAACTGGTCGAGCAGCTCGTTGCGGGTGACCGAGTAGCGGTCTTCAAGCGGCATGACCATGGTGTAACCGAGGGCCCGGCCACGCGGCAGAATGGTGATCTTGGTGACCGGGTCGGTGAAGTTCATGGCGGTCGCGACAAGGGCGTGCCCACCCTCGTGGTACGCCGTGATGAGCTTTTCCTTGTCACGCATCACGCGAGTGCGGCGTTGGGGTCCGGCCATGACCCGGTCGACGGCCTCGTCCAGCGCTCGGTTGTCGATGAGCTGGGCGTTCGAACGAGCGGTCAGCAAAGCGGCCTCATTGAGCACGTTGGCGAGGTCGGCACCGGTGAAGCCGGGCGTCTTGCGGGCGAGAACCTCGAGGTCGACACCCTCGGCCATTGGCTTGCCCTTGGAATGCACCTCGAGGATGCGCTTGCGGCCGAGCATGTCGGGCGCGTCAACGCCGATCTGCCGGTCGAACCGGCCCGGGCGCAGCAGAGCCGGGTCAAGAATATCTGGTCGGTTGGTGGCGGCGATCAGAATGACGTTCGCCTTCACGTCGAAGCCGTCCATCTCCACCAGCAGCTGGTTCAGGGTCTGCTCACGTTCGTCGTGGCCGCCGCCCATTCCGGCACCACGGTGACGACCGACGGCGTCGATCTCGTCGATGAAGATGATGGCCGGGGCATTTTCCTTGGCCTGGCTGAACAAGTCACGCACACGGCTGGCGCCGACGCCGACGAACATTTCGACAAAGTCCGAGCCGCTGATGGCATAGAACGGCACGTTGGCCTCGCCGGCCACGGCGCGGGCCAGCAGAGTTTTTCCGGTTCCGGGAGGGCCGTACAGCAGCACGCCCTTCGGAATACGGGCTCCGACCGCCTGGAATTTAGCCGGCTCCTTGAGGAAGTCCTTGATTTCTTCGAGCTCTTCGATGGCTTCATCGGCGCCGGCAACATCGGCGAAGGTGACCTGTGGGCTTTCCTTGGAGACGAGCTTGGCTTTGGACTTACCGAACTTCATGACCTTGCTGCCACCGCCCTGCATCGAGATCATGAGCCAGAAGAAAGCACCGATGAGCAACACGGGCAGCAGAAAGCTGAGTACGGAGAGCACCCAGTTGGGCTGCGGTACCTCGTCGGTGAAGCCGTCCTTCGGGTTCGCTGCGGTCACCGCGGTGATGATTTCTTCGCCGCGCGGAGCGACGTAATAGAACTGCACCTGGGTGCCGAGGTCCCCGCTGGCCTTGGTCAGCGTGAGATCGACGCGCTGTTCACCGTCGACGATGGTCGCCTCGGCTACATTGCCCGATTTGAGAAAGCTCAGGCCCTCTTGTGTACTGACCTCACGGAATCCGGACATGGTGATGAGGCTCGACCCCACCCAGACTGCGATGACGGCGAGCACAATATACAGAATGGGGCCGCGGAGAAGCTTCTTGACGTTCATGGTGACCTCAGGCTAGCGCGCGTTTACAAGGGAATGTCGTGTGTTCGCCCAAAGGAAAACTTGGCGTGGTGCGCACGCTGAGGCTAGAACGCGGCAGCCGCGACGGTGGAGTAGACGTGTGGGGCGAGAATTCCGACCGAGCGCAGGTTGCGGTACTTCTCGTCGTAGTCGAGGCCATAGCCAACCACGAACTTGTTCGGAATGTTGAATCCGACATATTTCACGTCGATATCGACGCGCGCGGCATCCGGCTTGCGAAGCAACGCACAGATTTCGATGGATGCCGGACCGCGAGTTTTCAGGTTCGCCAGCAGCCACGAGAGGGTCAGGCCAGAGTCGATGATGTCCTCGACGATGAGCACGTTGCGCCCGGACAGGTCGGTGTCGAGGTCCTTGAGAATGCGCACGACGCCGCTGGACTGCGTGCCCGAGCCGTAGGAGCTGACCGCCATCCAGTCCATGGTGATCGGGTGGTGCAGTTCGCGAGCCAGATCGGCCATGACCATGACCGCGCCCTTGAGCACGCCGACCAGCAGCAGATCGGTGCCGGCGTAGTCGGTTTCGATCTGGCGACTCATCTCGGCCAGGCGATCGCGGATCTGCTCCTCGCTGATCAGGATCTCGGTGAGGTCGCCGTCAATGTCGCGAGGTTCCATATGAAAGATGCAGTCCATTTCTTCAGATTTACGCTGGCACGGAGAAAATCAGCAATCCGTCCTGCCGTATAACTCTAATGCCTGGCAGGCTGAGCGCCCCCTGTCCGTGCCAATCCGTCGCCAGCGCCGCCACGGCCAGGGTCTGCGCACGGTCCAGCCACACCCCACACTCCTGCTCGACTCCCAACCTAAGCACGCGCTGCCGCACCGCGGCCGGCTGGGCGGCGAGAGCGGCCGCGTCGATCGTGCCATTGACCCAGTGCGTGCGTACTGCAGCCGCTGCCAGCTCATCGAGCGCGTCGGAATCTTCGCGCAGCGCCTGGGCGGTGCGGGCAAGCGCTACTGCTACGCCGGGACCGAGCTCGCTTTCCAGCAGCGGCAGCACGGTCTCGCGCGCCCGCACCCGGGCGTAACGCGGGTCGAAATTCTGCGGGTCGGTCCACGGCGTAAGGCCGGTATCGGCGCAGAATTGCCGGGTATCGGCGCGGCGGATGCCCAGCAATGGTCGCAAAATCGACCCGGTTCGCGCCGCCATTCCGCGCAGGCTGGTCGGCCCGGAGCCCCGGGCCAGCCCGAGCAGCACGGTTTCGGCCTGGTCGTCGAGGGTATGACCGAGCAGCACGCCGCTCGCCCCGGTCTGCTCGAGCGCCGCGGTGAACGCCGCATAGCGAGCCGTGCGGGCGGCCGCCTCCGGGCCTGTTCCGTCGCTACCGACCGTCACGCTTAGCACGAGCACGGGGTCGAGTCCGAGTCGGCGGGCGGTCTCGGCGGCCCGGCCTGCGACATCCGCTGAACCGGTTTGCAGGTTGTGGTCGACGATGACGGCGCCGGCCCGGATGCCCGTCCGTTCGGCTTCGAAGGCGGTCGCAGCGGCGAGCGCGAGCGAATCCGCGCCGCCGCTGAGCCCGACCAGAACCAGGCCCTCGGCCGGGAGCAGTGTGCGCACGGCCCGCCGAATATCGGCGATGGCCGGGGTGAGACGCGGGCGGCGGGTGGATTCCATCCAGTAACGTTATCCGCAGACTTAGATCAAGGGAGAAACAAGGCCATGGCCGAATACGACGCAGTCATCGAAATCCCCCGCGGGAGCCGCAATAAGTACGAGGTAGACCACGAGACCGGCCGGGTGTATCTCGACCGCGTGCTGTACACGAGCTTCATGTACCCCACCGACTACGGCTACTTCGAGAACACCCTCGGCCTCGACGGTGATCCGGTCGACGTGCTCGTGCTGCTCGACTACCCGTTGTTTCCGGGCGTTGGCGTCTCCGTACGTCCGGTCGGCGTGTTCAACATGACCGATGACGGCGGTTCAGACGCCAAGGTCATCGCCGTTCCGGCTGGCGACCCGCGCTGGGACCACATCCAGGATGTCCTCGACATTCCGGAGTACACCCGCAAGGAAATCGAGCACTTCTTCGAGCACTACAAGGACCTCGAGCCGAACAAGTGGGTCAAAACCGAGGGCTGGGGCGATGCCGCCGAAGCCAACCAGATCGTGGTTGACGGCATCGCAAAGCTCGCCGAAGAGGGCCACTAACCCGCAAGGTAATGGGGCTTCTTCCGCTGGCAGGCCAGTGGAAGAAGCCCCATTCTGAGGTTAAGCGGCGGGGCGCCCGACGTAGGGCGCGACCGCCCAAGAGGACCAGATGCTGTGCACCCGCACGCGCGCCGAGGGATTTGGGGCTTCCAGAACCTGCCCGCTGCCGACGTAAATCGCCACGTGATAATAGTTGCCGGGGCTGCCCCAGAACACCAGGTCGCCCACCTGAACCTGCGCGAAGGAGACGAGCTTGCCCTGCCGCGCCATGGTGTTGTACTGGTTCGTGGCCGAGTGGGTGCCAATGTAGATGCCCGCCGCGGCGTAGGCCGCCTTAGTCAGACCCGAGCAGTCCCAGGCGTCGGGGCCGGAGCCGCCGAAGACGTACCGGTCGCCGAGCTGGTCGTTGGCAAAGGCGAGAGCGGTGTCGACCACACTCGCATTCGGCGCTAGAACGGTCGTACCGCCGCCGGCCGGCGTGCTCGGCGTGCTCGGCGTGCTCGGCGTGCTCGGCGTGCTCGGCAGCACGGGAGTGACGGCGCCAGACCCGGAACCGGACCCAGAACCCGAGCCCGACCCGGAACCCTCAGCTGCCGCGGCGTCCTGCGCCACTTGCGCTGCTGCGGCAGCCGCAGCATTCGCTATTGCAGCAGCAGAGCCCTGAGCCTGCGCGAACGCTTTCGCCGCAGCGGCCGCTTCTTCACCGACGTGAAAGCTGCGCTCGGCCTCGGCCGTCGTGTCCTTGAGCAGGGCGAGTTGCTCGAACAGCTCGCTCGACCGGCGTTGCTGGGTGTCGTAGGCGGCCTCGGCCGCCGCTGAGCTCTCAGCTGCCGCCTCAAAGGTGGTCTTCGACTCTATGGTGAGGCGTTCTCGTTCGTCGGTTGCCGATGCCGCCTGGTCGCCGAGCGATTCAGCCGCGTTCTGGTCCTGGCGCGCTTCGGTGTAAATCTGCTCGGACTGTTCGCTGAGCTTGCTGGCCGTACCGAGCTGGCTGAGCAGATCATCGGCGCTGTTGCCATTCAAGAACAGGTTCAGTGAGAGACCGTTGCCGCCGGACTTGGCGAGGTGGGCTGCGATCAGGCCGGCCCGCATCTTCGACGTCGCAGCACTAGCCTCGGCAGTTTTCGCCTGCTCGTTCAGGCTGGCTTCCCGCTCGGTGGCGGCAGCCAGAGAATCCTGGGTGATGCGATACTCCTCGGCCGCCATCTGTGCGGCCGTCACGGCTGTCGCCGCCTGGGCGGCCAAACCGTCCAGCAGCTCGCCCAGCGTGGCAATTTCGGCCAGCTTGGTCGACTCGTTCTGCTTGGCCTTCTCGACGTCGTTCCAGCTCGGGTAGTCCGGCGCGGCAAACGCCGCCCCGCCCGCCGCGGCAACGGATGCCGTCACAGCCGATACTGCGCCGATCGCGACGGCCGAGAACAGACGCTTCGATCGTTCGTGAACTCGTACACGAGCCGTGGTGCTCGGTACCGCTGCGGTGCCCCGTGCGGGTGTAGTGCTGTCAGCCAAGTGTTGCTCCCCGGTCGGCCATGAATGGAACGGGATTGATGCGATTTCCACCAATCCAAACTTCGAAGTGCAGGTGGCAGCCGTTGGCGGCACCGGTCCGTCCGGAGGTGGCAATGAGCTGCCCCGCCGATACCGACTGGCCGGATTGGACGTTGTAGCCGCCATCGCGAATGTGGGCGTAGCCGGTCGAGACATTGTCGCCGTGGCTTATCTTCACGAAGTTGCCATAGGTGCCGAGGCGCCCGGCCCAGGTGACGACGCCGGCGTGGGCGGCGTAGAGGGGGGCGCCACAACCGGTGCCGAGGTCGGTAGCGTAGTGAAAGCTTCCGCTGCACTGTCCGCCGTCGCCGCAAATGGTCGAGCGCGGGCCATAGCCACCGGTGATGCGTCCGCTGGCCGGAACGCCCCAGCCGGACATGCTCACGGTTCCGCCGGAGCCGCCGCTGGCGCTCGCTGCAGCCGCGGCCGCGGCCGCGGCCACCCGAGCTGCCTCAGCCTCGGCCGCCACCCGAATTGCTTCGAGGCGGGCGCGTTCGGCGACTCCAGCTTCATACCCGGCCGTCGTCGTGGCCTGGGTGTCACGCATGAACTGGAGCTGCTGCTCCAGCTCGATGCTCTTGGCTTCGGATTCGGCGAGGGCATTGGCCGCAGCCTGGGCCGCAGCCTGGGCCGCAATGAGAGCGGCCTCGGCGGCGACGCGCAGCACTTCGCGTTCCGCCTGGGCGACCTTGGCCTGGTCCCCGAGCGACTGGGCGTTGTTCATGGCGGACTGAGCGTCGTCGTACACGTCCGAACTGCGCTCGACCAGCTTGCTCATGTTGCCGAGTTTCGCCAGCAGCAGGTCGGCATCGGCCCCGTCCCCCTCGCCTTCCAGGAACAGGTTGACGCTCAGATTCGTGCCACCGGTGCGGTAGAGCTGGGCGGCGAGCTGGCCAGCCTGCTTGGTGGCGGCATCCGCTGTGGTCTTGCTTTCGTCGGCCTGCTTCTGGATGTCCTCGGCCCGACGGGTGGCATCGTCAAATTCTCGCTGCGCGTCTTCGAGTTCGATGGCGCTCTTCTCGGCGGCGGCCTGCGTCTCCTGCACCTGTACCTGCAGACCGGCAATGAGATTCTCGATCGCGGTCACCTGCACGGCGGCGGCGTTGGTGTTCGCCTTGGCGTTCTCCAGATCCTGCCACGAGGGGTAGTCGACGGCTCGCGCCGGGGCAACCGGGGCAACCAACGTGACCAGAAGGGTCATGGCTGCCACGACGCTGGTCAGCGCCAGGCCGTGCCGCGGCCACCGACGACTCACTCGAAAACGGCTGGCCGGAGAGTTTCTGGTGCGGCCGATCACGGCTGTAGAACGAATCATTGCTTCCCAACGGGCTTGACCGTCGCAGCTTGCGCCGCGGCAGACTCTTTAGAGTAACAAATTGGGCAAGTTTCGCCCAGTTTCAACGCCGAATCTAACTCGCGAAGAGGCCTGTGGCCCGCACATTTGTGGGCGCGGTGCGAATTGGCGTCACAAAAGGGCCAGCTTTCAAGCGGATGCTGCGCGCGTCGATTTGGCCTTCACCCCACAAGACCGTATGCTTACTCTTCGGCAGCCATGAACCTTATGGCTCACGGCCCCATCGTTTAGCGGCCTAGGACGGCGCCCTTTCACGGCGTTAACACGGGTTCGAATCCCGTTGGGGCTACGCAAACCGCACGTGTACACGGTAGTAAATAAAAAACGAGAAATAGAATAGTCTTACCAAGTGCCTCGCACACAGATTCACAATTTTCACATCGAGGCCCTGTAGCGCAGTTGGTTAGCGCGCCGCCCTGTCACGGCGGAGGTCGCCGGTTCAAGTCCGGTCAGGGTCGCAAAGGAAATCTAGCTCTTTCGAAAGGAAGGGCTTTTTTCCTTAGAAGACGCGTTTTTGACGTGTCTTTGGGGCCCTGTAGCTCAGTTGGTAGAGCGTTCGACTGAAAATTGAAAGGTCACCGGATCGACGCCGGTCGGGGCCACCATCGCCACTCCCTAGAAAACTCATTTGTGAGGAAATCGGGGAGTGGCTTTTTTTATGCCCATTTCGAGGCTCGGGCAACTGGTCCAGCAAGCACCGTCAAAGGGCCCTCAACAGTACGGTTTAGGAGCTGCAGCTCAGTCGAATCGTCGTCGTCGGGTGCCCGCGGTCCGGCTAGCGTGACTAAAAATGCCGCGTCGAAATCGGTATCTCCGCGCCGTTTGTCGATGAGAGTGTCTGCATCCGCCGGCTCGTTCACCAGGCACGGTGAAGATCCAGACCAATAGGCTGATGAAATGCCAGAACCGATCGAAAATTTGTGGCCGCCGTTTGGGCTCATGATCACCTGTGGCCCGCTGAGCTTGACGCCCGTTCGCGACTCCGACCTGCCGAGCCTGGTAGCGCTCGCCCAGTCCGGGATCCATGCGCCGACCGAGATGCCCTTCGGTTTTCCGTGGACCCTGGGATCCACCGAGGAGGTCAAACTAAGGCTCCTGCAGTATCACTGGGCGCAGCGAGCGACAATGCAGCCAGCATCCTGGACATTGGAGACCACGGTCCGATTCAACGGCGACGTTGTTGGTTGCCAGAGCATCTCCACCAGGGATTATCTGGTCACTCGAACGGGTGAAACGGGTTCCTGGCTGGGCGCGAAACATCAGGGGCGAGGTATTGGAACCCTGATGCGTCAGGCCATTGCGGCCTTCATGTTCGATCATCTCGATGCCGCCGAGGTCACCTCGGCAGCCTTTGTCGACAATCCGGCGTCGCTGGCGGTATCGCGCAAAGTGGGCTACCGGGAAAACGGCGTCGACCGCCTCAAAAGGCGCGACGGCGAAGTAGCCCAGAGTCAGAAACTGGTTGTGACTGCAGAAACATTGAACCGGCCCAGGCATGCGTTCACGGTCGACGGCACCAGCCCACTCCGGAAATTCCTCGGACTGACTCCTTGACGGTCTCCACATCACTAAAAGTGGCCTTATGACGGATGCCCTCCCGATGCCCATCGGCGATGGTGCCGCCGATCACCTGATCGGATTGCACCTGCCTGACATCGCCCTTGAATCGACATCGGGTGGTGAGGTGAGCATCAAGAATGTCTCGTCCGGGCGGTGGATCATGTTTATCTATCCACGAACGGGTGTCCCGGGCGAGGCCGAGCCAATCGGATGGACAGACATTGCTGGAGCAAAAGGGTGCACCGCCGAAGCCTGCAGTTTTCGCGACAACTTGGGTGAGCTCCATGAGTCCGGTGCCCAAAGCGTGACCGGGCTCTCCGTGCAGAGCAGCGCCTACCAACGCGAGGCCGTCGGGCGCTTGCACCTGACCTACCCGCTCTTCTCGGACGAGAATGGGCGATTGGCCGGAGCGCTCAAACTCCCGACCTTCACGGTCGCAAGCTTGACGCTTCTCAAGCGGATGACTCTCGTCGTCGACGGGCATGTCATCCGGCACGTGTTTTATCCCGTATTCCCGGCGGAAGGTCATGCGAACCAAGTCCGTGACTGGCTGCGAGCAAATCCCGCGGGACTGCTGGCCCGAGACGAATCGCTGTCGGATCGGATATTCCGACAAGTGGACGCCGTAGGACAAATCGACCCAGAGCTAGATTTTCGATAACGCAGTAAAGTCGCGAGGACGGCCGCGGGCAGGCCTCCCAAGCAAGGATCGGTGCGATCGGTGCGATGAAGGGGACGGGCTACCTCGACTATCTGACGGCGATGGCCGAAGACGATGGCCGAAGACGATGCCGAGCGTCAACTTGCGGCGGAGGCCATGCTGACGACCCGGTCCACCAGTGAGTTCTACCTGGCAACTGGTCCGAACCAAGGCTGGCTGGCGTTTTGGACCCTGTTGGCTTCGGTAACTCGTCCGGCGTCGTCCGGGATCAGCCCCAGTCCTGCTCTCAGACGGTAATCATCAACGTCCGCCGACAGTCCGCGACCAGCCGCAGCGACAGCTGTGAAAGCTGGCAGTAGCGACATCATCCGAAACGAACATCTAGGCTCAAATGGTGATCACGCGCACCGTTCTTATCCTGCTCGACGTCGATGGAGTACTGAACCCGCGCGTCGTCAACCAGCGACTTAAGCTGGATCCACCCCGCACAGAGCTCATCCGTCAGCTCGCCAAGCTCGGATCCATCGTCTGGGCGACCACCTGGTCGCCCACGCACACCTTTCACCTGACCAAAGACCTCGGTCTTTCCGCAGAAACGGAGGGCATCGCCTTTCCGCGCAAACTGCACGCTGATCCGTCAGCGCCGGCACCCACCGCCAAACTTTACTGGGTCGACCGCTGGCTGGCCCGGCAGGATCCTGAACCCGAGGCGGTGATCTGGATCGATGATATCCTGCGCCAGGATGCCGTCGACTGGGCCTCGGCGCAGACGCGGCCCACACTTCTGGTGCAGCCCGATAGGAACAAGGGTCTCACGGAGGCCCAGGTCGAAGACGCGCGCCTCTTCATCGGAAGCCTAAAACCGACCGACACACCCACCAACCCACGGAGCGAGCCATGACCAGCACACCATCAGTGATGGTATTCGATGTCAACGAGACTCTCTCCGACATGTCCCCGCTGAGCGCCCGATTCGTAGAGATCGGCGCCCCGGCCGACCTGGCCCGAATCTGGTTCGCGGCGCTTCTGCGGGATGGATTCGCCCTCGCTGCCGCGGGTGGAACTGCCAAATTCTCGGCGATCGGTTCGGAGCTTCTGCGCGGACTGCTCCGCGACGTCGCCCCGACGCGCAGTCTCGACGATGCCGTGACCCACATCATGCACGGCTTCGAATCATTGACCCTGCACCCGGACATCGCTGACGGAATCCAAGCCCTGAAAAGCGCGGGGATGCGCCTCGTGACATTGTCCAACGGATCGGATCAGGTAGCCGAGTCCCTGCTGACCCGGGCCGGGCTGCGGAGCGACTTCGAGGCCGTACTCACGGTAGAAGATGCACCGGCGTGGAAGCCGGTTCAGGCTGCGTACGACTATGCCGTGGCTGCGTGCGGGGTCAAAGCGGCCGACCTGCTGCTGGTGGCTGTGCACCCCTGGGACATCCACGGGGCAGCCAGGGCAGGCCTGGGCACCGCGTGGTTGAACCGCACCGACGAAGCCTACCCGAGCTACTTTGCGGCACCGGACTACACGATCACCGCTTTGAGCGACCTCGTCCCCAAACTCAAATAAGGTACGAATGTGACCGCTGAACGGCGGTTTGTGCCCGTCTGCATCCAGAATGGGTACATGAGGACAATGACGCTACCGAATACACACTTCCCGGTCTCCGATGTCATTCTCGGGCTGATGCGAATTGTTCCGCTCGCCGACCAGGAAATTCGATTTTTGGTTGGGGCCGCCCGAGACGCCGGCATGAATTTCTTCGATCACGCCGATGTGTATGGCGGCGAGCCCCACGAATGCGAGCGGCGTTTCGGCGACGCGGTCACGTTTTCCGCCGAGGAACGGGCCAACGTCGCCATCCAGTCCAAGGTCGGCATTCGATCGGGCTTCTGGGACTTCTCCAAGGAGCACATCCTGCGGTCCGTCGACGAATCACTCGCGGCGTTGAGAACCGATTACCTCGACCTGCTGCTGCTGCACCGTCCCGACGCCCTCGTGGAACCCGATGAGGTCGCCGAGGCCTTCGAGATTCTGCACGATGCGGGAAAAGTGCTTAATTTCGGCGTCTCCAATCACACTCCGGGGCAAGTCGAGCTGCTGAAACGATCAGTGACCCAGCCACTAATCGTCAACCAGGTGCAATTGAGCATCACGCATGCGCCGCTGATCGCCGCCGGGGTTTCGGCTAATATGGCCGGCCTGGACCAGTCAATCGACCGGGACAACGGCATCCTCGACTACTGCCGACTCAACAACATCACGCTCCAGGCCTGGTCGCCTTTTCAGAAGGGTTTCTTCGACGGCATTTTTCTGAACGATCGAGAAAACTACGCCGCGTTGAACGAGGTCATCGATGACCTCGCGCGAGCGTATGATGCTCCCCCGGCTGCCATTGCCGTGGCCTGGATCACACGTCATCCTGCCCATATGCAGGTCGTGCTCGGAACGACCAACGTTCAGCACCTCGTCGATTCGGCCGCGGGGTCTGATATCACCCTCACCAGGGAAGAGTGGTATCGACTCTTCACTGCCGCCGGACACATCTTGCCGTAGTCAGTCCTCTGCAACTCGTGGCGGTAAAAAATGGATGTCGCACTCGTTCTGCTCACTCTCGTCGCCGTCGTCTGCGCGGCCAGCGCTCTTGCTAAGCGCCTGAACCTGTCCGGTCCACTGCTACTGGTGGTCGTTGGCGTTATCGGTTCATACCTGCCGTTCATTCCAGCGGTCAAGCTGGATCCGGAACTGGTATTGGTGGGCATCCTGCCTCCGTTGCTCTACGCGGCCGCCATCCGCACCTCATTGGTCGAGTTCCGCACAAACCTGCGTTCTATCGCTCTGCTGTCGGTCGGCTACGTTATTTTCGGAACTGTAGCCATCGGCCTCACCGTCTGGTGGCTGATCCCGGAGATTCCGCTGGCTGCGGCGTTCGCCCTGGGCGCGGTGGTGGCTCCGCCGGATGCGGTAGCGGCGACCACGATTGCCCGTCGAGTTGGGCTACCGCGCCGGGTAGTGAGTCTTTTGGAGGGCGAGTCGTTGGTCAACGATGCGACCGCACTGGTGCTTCTTCGCACGGCGATCGTTGCCATTGGCGGCAGCGTCACCGTCTGGCAGGTGGCGTCTGGCATCGCTTTGGCCGCCGGTGGAGGTGTCGTGATCGGACTGATCGCGGCGTGGCTCCTATTGCAGATCCGAAAACGGGTGCGCAACGTCGCCATAAACACGTCCATGTCTCTCGCAGCCCCGTTCGTGGCCTATATCCCGGCGGAGGAGATCAACGCATCGGGCGTGTTGGCTGTCGTCGTGGCCGGCCTCGTGATCGGCACCAAGACGCCAGCTATGCCCGGCGGCGCGTCCCGATTGAGCCAGCGGAGCAACTGGGCCACCGTCCAGTTTTTGCTCGAGAACTCCGTCTTTCTACTGATCGGGTTACAGGTGCGCTCAAGCATTGAGGCGACCTCCGGCGATTCGCTTGGCGCCGCGCGAATCTGGGGCACCTGTATTGTCGTTTTGGTTGCGGTTCTCCTGTTGCGCCCGGTCTGGGTGTTTCCGGCGATTTATCTGCCTCGCCTGATACCCAAAATTCGCGCGACTGACCCGGCACCACCCTGGCAGTTGCCCACCATCGTGTCCTGGGCGGGTATGCGCGGTGTGGTCACCCTCGCTGCCGTGTTCGCCCTGCCAGAAGACGTCGCACACCGCCCCGTCCTCGTTCTCGCAGCTTTGGGAGTAGTGGCGGGAACGCTGGTTGTGCAAGGCCTAACCTTGCCATGGCTGGTAAGGGTCCTCGGCGTGCATGGCCCAGATACCCACGCGGATGCGCTCAGCCAAGCCGCGCTGATGGACCAAGCCACCGCCGCGGGAATCGACAACCTGCGCCAGCACACCCGACCCGACGATTCTCCGGAGGTGGTGGCCATGCTTGAACGCCGCACGCAGGAACGCAACAGGGCAGCATGGGAACGCCTCGGACGTTCAGAGCTCGCATTCCGCACTCCCAGCAAGCGCTACGTGCAACTGCGGCTGGCCATGCTCGATGCGGAGCGCGCCAGAGTTCTGAAGCTGCGCCGCACCGGCGATTACGCACACGATGTGATCAGTGAAGTGCTGGAGATGCTCGACGTGGAGGAATCCATGTTGGATTCCTCGCCCGAGGGTGCGGACATCGACGCGCGCACCCCAGCTCGACCCGCCAACCGGCGCGACAACGGCGAAGCCCGCCTGGGCGCGGGCGGCTGCGAGCACCTACGGGTCGTGGGCGAGCATTCAGTGCCGCAGGTCCCAGAGTGTACCGACTGCATGCGCGAAGGCACAGCCCCGGTACACCTTCGAATGTGCCTGGTCTGCGGAAATGTGGGGTGCTGCGATTCATCCGTGGGTCAGCATGCGACCAAGCATTTCCAACAGTCCGGCCACGCCGTCATGTGCAGCGCTGAGCCGCGGGAATCATGGCGCTGGTGTTACATTGACGAACTCCTCGGTTAGCGCGTGCTCGTCGACACGTTCGAAGAACCATCCCCGAGAGCTGCAGCTTTTGGGTGGGGTATCGACGAGTTTGAGTCCGACGATGCAACAGATCAGGCCGAGCAGCAGCGTGATTCTCAGCCAGGAAACGCTGTTATCACCGGTGACCATCGACCAGGTCACCGTCAGCGCGGCACCGATTCCCACCCATACGGTATAAGCCGTTCAGATCAAAATCTTCCTCATGGCCCAAGGCCAGCCATGCTGAGCACGAGCGCCCCGCTATAGATGACGCTCGGCCACAATCAAAACAATCCACGACATGGTTGATCCTCCTCGGCCAGCGGCTACGCGACGAACGCGCGGTAAGCGGGGTCATTGGCGCGCAGCACGCGCAGCACGTTCTGGTAACCGAGCTTGGCGAGGTCGGCGTCGCTCCAGCCCCTAAGGGCCAGCTCCGCGAACAGGTTCGGGTATTCCGACACGTCCGCCAGGCCGACCGGCATATCGGGGCAACCGTCGAAGTCGCCGCCGAGACCGATGTGATCGGCGCCGGCGACCCGCCGGGCATGCTCAACGTGGTCGGCAACGTGCACGACCGTCACGAGCGGCTTGTCCCCCACCGAGCCCTCGTCTTCCCAGCGTCGGTAGTCTGCCGAGATGAACGCTGGCACGAAGGTAATCATCTGCACACCGTCGTTGGCCTTGAGCTGGGTAAGAATCTCATCCGGCACGTTCCGAGGGTGGGGGTTGAGGGCAAAGCACGACGAGTGGCTGAAGATGAGCGGCAACTCGGTCGCGTCGAGCGCGTCCTGCATGGTCGCGGCCGAGACGTGCGAGAGGTCGATCATCATGCCGATGCGGTTCATCTCCGCGATAACAGCCCGCCCTCGATCATTTATCCCGTCGTGGGTCACATCGCCCACGGCTGCATCAGCCCATTCGGTCGAGGAGTTCCAGGTCAGCGTCATATAGCGCACACCCAGGCGGGCATACCCGCGCAGCACGGCGAGCGAGTTGTTGATCTGATTGCCACCTTCGACTCCCAACAGCGACGCGATTCTTCCATTCAACTGGGCGCGCTCGACGTCGGCGGCCGTGACGGCCCGCTCGAAGTCATCGGGATACGCCGCAATCAGGCGGTGAATGAAGTCAATCTGCTCGAGGGTTGCCTGCACTGAATCCGTCCCCTCCAGATCGGTGTGCACCCAGACCGACCAGAACTGGCCGTGCACGCCTCCGCGACGCAACTTGGGGACATCCGTTTGAAGCGCGCTGCGTCCGGAATCCCGCTCGGAATCGAGTCCGCTGACGGAATACTCACGATGTGCGCGGCTGGCCCAGGCAAGATCGTTGTGCCCGTCGATGACGGGAAATCTCGTAAATCTTTCAGTCATGTGAATTCTCCCCGGCAATGCGTTGGCTCCGATCAGCCTACGACCCGCACCGTGCGAGTGCGCGGCCGCCAATAATGCGCAAGTGCGCCGCAATATCGGACATGAATGAGGCTCCGAACCATCCGTGGCGGTACCGGGACAGTCCGCGACGGACTGCTGCACGCAGCACGCGGAAGGTGTCCCCCGTTGAGGTCACAGCGCGGCCGACGTGAATCGGGGTAGTCTCTGCCAGTAAGTTACTGAGAAAGAATCAGTTTCACTGCCGCGCTCCACCGAAAGACAAGTGCCAGCATCGTCACCTAAGACCACCTGTTCCTGTAAACCCGACTGCAGGGAATGCAACGTGACACACACCCCGACCCGCCACTTCACCGTCAGCGCCGCCTGCGCCAGGCCGGTGTCGAGCGCACCCCTGTGTCCCTATCTGGCAGCACCCTGGCGTTCGATCACACCGGGAAGAACGCATGATTGAGCCAGACTCCCCCGCGCCACTTCCGGCAGGCAATTCCCTTCCCCGCGTGCCGAAGCTCCGTCTCGTCGGCCAGGCCACGTCAGCGCCCCTCGACATTGCCCTCGACACCCCGTCGTCGGGACTTATCTGGGCGCGCCGCTACCGCACGAAGCTGCGCCTGACCGATGTCACCGTCATCGTGCTGGCCGTGGCTGTTGCACTGGTCTTCCAGTTCGGCGTGCGCGGCATTCCGGCCGTTCCCGGATCGTTCAGCGCCAACTATTGGCTGGTGTCCCTGCTGATCGTGGTGACCTGGCTCGTCGCTCTCGAGCTGTTCCATACCCGCGATTCGCGCGTAGTGGGCGTGGGAGCGCACGAGTACAAACAGGTTGTCAACGCGAGTGCCGTGACGTTCGGTATGCTCGCCATCGCCTTTCTCATTCTGCAGGTTGACATCGCGCGCCTCTTTTTCATTCTCGCGCTGCCCCTCGGCGTTATCGCTCTCGTATTCGAACGGTGGTTGTGGCGCAAATGGCTGCTGCACCAACGCACGTTCGGCCATTATCTCGCCCGGGTCATCGTGGTGGGAAACCGGGAGGACGTTGAGTATGTCGTCAGCCAGATCGACACCAAGTCCGGCGCCGCATACTACATCGTCGGGGCCGCACTCGAAGAGAGCGATGGCGCTGAGATAGCCGCTGGCGACCGTATTGTGCCGATCGTGTCCGATCTCGAACATGTCGCCGCGGCCGCATCGGCCATGGGCGTCGACACGGTCATCGTAGCCGGGCAGCCCAGCGGTGGCAGTTCCTACATTCGTAACCTCGGCTGGGACCTCGAGGGCACGTCTGCCGAGCTCGTCCTATCCAGCCGGCTGACGGACGTCGCTGGTCCCCGCATCCACTTCCGTCCCGTTGACGGCCTCCCGCTGATCCACGTCGAAATCCCCCGGTTCGAAGGGGGCCGTCATGCCCTCAAACGCACCCTGGACATCGTGACGACCGGACTCGCCATCGTGTTTCTGCTGCCCGTCCTGGCCGCTATCGCTGTGCTAATCAAGCTCGACAGCCCCGGCCCTGTGCTGTTTCGCCAGGAGCGTTGCGGCCGCAATGGCCAGACCTTCCGCATGATCAAGTTCCGTTCTATGGTGCAGACGGCAGAAGACGACCTGGCGGGCCTCCTCGACCAGAACGAGGCCGCCGGGGTGCTGTTCAAGATTCGCAATGACCCCCGCATCACCAAGATCGGCCGGGTGCTGCGCAAGTATTCGCTCGACGAGTTGCCCCAGCTCTGGAACATCTTTGTGGGTGAAATGAGTCTGGTCGGCCCCCGTCCGCCGCTTCCGGAGGAAGTACGGGGCTACGAGACCCACGTGCACCGACGCCTTTACATCAAGCCAGGTCTGACCGGCATGTGGCAGGTCAACGGACGTTCCAACCTGAGTTGGGAAGACAGCGTACGGCTCGACCTGTACTACGTCGAGAACTGGTCGCTGGCCGGCGATCTGATGATCATCTGGCGCACCTTCAAGACCGTCATTCAACCAGTAGGGGCATATTGACATGACCGCGGGGACCGAACACACTGCGCCCACCAGCCAACGACGCCTGCACATCGCAATGATCGGCACCCGCGGCGTACCCGCCACCTACGGTGGTTTCGAAACGGCCGTCGAGGAAATCGGCCGACGAATGGTCGACCGCGGCCACGACGTAACCGTGTACTGTCGCCACACAGTGGAGCCGGCACCGAAAGAATATCTCGGCATGACGCTGGTTGAGCTGCCAGCCATGCGGCACAAGATTCTCGAAACACTCAGCCACACCGGGCTCTCGGTGCTGCACGCGAGCGTGCATCACCGCCCCGATGTCGCGTTCGTCTTCAACGCCGCCAATGCACCGTTCGTCCCCCTGTTGCGCCTGCGCGGAATTCCGAGCGTGGTGCATGTGGACGGACTCGAGTGGAAGCGCGACAAGTGGGGCCCAACCGGCCGACGCTACTATCGGTGGGCCGAAGAGGTAGCTGTTCGTGAAGCGGATGCCCTCATCGCCGACGCGCAGGGAATCGTCGATTACTACCAGGATGAGTTCGAGGTGCCCACCGAGCTGATCTCCTACGGCACCAAGATTCTGCGAGACACCCCGTGCGACCGGCTCGCCGAACTCGGACTCCGACCCGGTGGCTACCACCTCGTCGTCGCGCGGTTCGAGCCGGAGAACCATGTCGATGTGATCGTCGAAGGGTACCGGGCCAGCGGCGCGTTGCTGCCGCTCGTGGTGGTCGGCTCTGCGCCCTACGCGGTCGATCACATCAATCGTATTGCCGACCTCGCCGCCAGCGATTCGCGCATCCGCATGATCGGAAGCGTGTGGGATCAGGGCCAACTCGATCAGCTGTACGCGCACGCACACACCTACCTGCACGGCCACTCGGTCGGCGGAACCAACCCCTCGCTTCTGCGGGCGATGGGCGCTGGCACCAAGGTCATCGCCTGGGATGTCGTCTTCAACCGGGAGGTGCTCAGCACCCACGGTGCCTACTTCAGCCGGGCGGAATCGCTCGGCGCCCTGATCGAAGACTCCGAGCTCAGCCCCGATAGCGCCGCCGAGGTCGGAACCGCGCTGCAGGAGCGGGCGGCGAAGTTATACAACTGGGACAGCGTCACGGCAAGCTATGAGGGCCTTGCCCGACGCGTGGCCGCCGGCTACACCACACACCGCCAAAGCAACGGCCGTGCCGAGGAGTCGACCTGGAGCCTTCCCGAGACCATGAGCCGGCAACCGTCAACCGCACCGTCCAGGGGAATCACACTATGACCAGCACTCCGGCCCCGGCCGCGCAGCCCGCGGAAAGCTATTTCGACATTGTGCGCCGGTTGTCGTGCGCCCAAAAAACCGCCACCCGCGGGGCACCGGTCTACTCGGTATACGTGAACCGACGAGTCGGCCGTTACCTCGCGGCCGGCGCCTATCAGCTAGGGCTCAGCCCCAATAACGTAACGGCGATCAGCGCCGGCTTCACTTTCTGCGCGATCGGGCTGCTCGCGATCGGCGAACCGAGTTGGCTCCTCGGTATCGCTGTCTGGCTGCTGCTAGCCGTCGGTTACGCCTTCGACTCGGCCGATGGCCAGGTCGCACGATTACGTGGAGGCGGTTCAGCCTCCGGCGAATGGCTTGACCATGTCATCGACGCCATCAAGATTTCTACGCTCCACCTGGCCGTGCTGATCACTGCGTTCACACATTTTGCCTTTAACGATCCGGCCTGGCTGCTGGTTCCGATCGGGTTTACGGTGGTGGCGGCCGTGTCTTTCTTCGCGATGATCCTGAACGATCTGCTCAAGGCCAAGCACGATCCCCTGGCCGCGCCATCGACCGCTCGCCGCACGGTGCTGCGCTCATTCCTGGGGGCGCCGACCGATTACGGCGTGCTCTGCCTCGCCTTTGTGCTGCTCGGCGCTCCCCAGCTGTTCTTCGGGGTGTACGCCGTGCTCTTTGTCGCTAATGCGCTGTATCTGGCGCTCGCTTTGACCAAGTGGTTTCGAGACATGACCGCGCTGGGAGGCGTCGGAGTGCCCCGGCCGTAGCTGGAAATCCGCTCGTATCTGGACGGAATATTCCAACGTCCCTGAACTATTCGGCGACGTACCCCCCTACTGGGGGATGTACTGCAAACTGACAATTGTGAGTTTTGATCAGCTTGATTGTAGTGTGGGCGCAACTGAACGGAGAATGCTGTGGAACCGATCGACTATTTGAGGACAATCACGAGGCGATGGCTGATCATCCTTATTGTCGGGCTGCTCGGCGGTGCGGCAGCGTGGGGCTATGCGGCCGGCCAGCCCCCGCAGTTCCAGGCCACCAATAGTGTTTTTGTTACCAGCGACCGCGGTGAGACCACCAGCGAACTCCTGCAGACCTCCACCTTCACGCAGAATCTCGTGCAGTCGTATGCGCAGCTCGCGACGACACCGACCGTTCTCGGCCCGGTGATCACCCGATTAGGGCTTGATACGACCACCCAGAACCTCGCCGCCCAGGTGTCCGCCGTCACACCGCTCAATACCGTCTTTATCAATATCACCGCCTTCAGCGGGTCGGCGGGTCAGGCCGTCGATCTGGCCGACGCTGTTTCACTGTCGCTCGCCACGACGGTCGAGAATCTGGCGCCCAAGGGCCCCGACAATTTGCCGTCGATCTCGGTGAAGACCGTGTCGCCCGCGCAACTTCCCGGTGCACCGTTTTCTCCGAATACCAAGCTCATCGTGCTGACCGGTCTGCTGCTCGGTCTGATGGTCGGCGTACTCTATGCTCTGGCCCGGGAGGTCCTCGATACCCGGGTGAGTACGCAGAAGGACCTCGACCGAGTCTCGTCGGACCCACTGCTCGGCATGGTCGGCCGTAAACGGCGCTCCGACCCCGCGGGTCTGGCCATGCGGGTAATGCCCCACAGTGCTCTGGCCGAGGCCTACCGCCGGGTGCGCGCCAATCTCGAATTCATCGACGTTGACAGCCCGCCGCACAGTGCAGTTATCACCTCCGCCGTCGCTCGCGACGGAAAATCCACGACCGCCATCAACCTTGCGTTAGCCATGGCCGAGCGCTCCGCGAAGGTGCTGCTGATCGATGCCGACCTGCGACGCCCGTCTATCGCCGAACTGTGCGATCTTGAGGGCGACGTCGGCCTTACCACAATTTTGCTCGGCGACGTCGGACCCGAAGATGCTATCGTGCGCTGGTCCGATGGGCTCGATGTACTGCCGTCCGGCGCCGTGCCACCCAATCCCGGACGACTGCTCGGTTCGGCGGCGATGAAAACGCTGATGAAACGCCTGCTCGAAGACTATGACTTCATCGTCGTCGACTCCCCTCCCCTGCTTCCGGCGACCGACGCCCTCGGATTATCCCACCTCACCGACGGTGCCATCGTTGTAGCTCGCTACAAAACGACCACCCGCCAGCAGCTCACGACCACTCTCGAGTCCCTCGAAGCGGTCAACGCCCGCATTCTCGGCATCGTGCTGAACCAAGTGCGCGAACATCGCGCCGAGGTCTATTACGGACCGCTCGCACCCGTGAAGGGAGTGTCTGCACCAATGACCGGACCGGCCAACCGGGTCACGGCCACCCGAGCACCCAAAGCCGCGTTCGATGACTCCGGCCGCCGAGACTCGGAACCGGCGCGGACCAAGTAGTGCGCGTCCTCCAGTCGTTTCCGGAGGGCCGCGCCACGACCAACCCCTACCTCGTTCAACTCGACCGAGGGCTGCGGGAACACCTACAGGTTGACGGATTCTCCTGGTGGCGGGCGTTGACGGCACCATATGATGTGTTCCATGTGCACTGGCCTGAGATTTTGTTGCAAGGGCGCACCCCGGCGCGAGCTTTGGTGCGGCGCCTGCTGTTCGCACTTCTGCTTTCGCGACTGCGTTTCCGCCACACGGCCGTAGTGCGTACGCTGCACAACCTGCGCAGCCACGAAGAGAAGTCACCGACCGAGCGGCGCTTGCTGCATGCGTTCGACCGCCAGACCACCCTGTGGATCAGGCTCAATCCATTCACTCCCCTGCCGGTGGGTGCGCTCGAACGCACGATTGCACACGGCGATTACCGCGAGTCGTATGCCGGCCGCACCTGCCCGTCGACAGTTCCCGGTCGCCTGCTCTACTTCGGCCTGATTCGCCCCTATAAGGGCATCGACACACTGATCAACTCCTTCACCGCACTAACGGATGCTACGGAATCGTCCGCAACGCTGCGAATCGTCGGTCAGCCCCACACTCCAGAGCTGGCCCGAACGCTGGGAGCTCTGGCGGCCGGAGACCCGCGCATCGAATGCAGCCTGGGCTATGCCAGCGACGAGACGCTTGCCCACGAGATCGGCGAGGCCGAGCTGGTCGTCCTCCCTTATCAGGAGATGCACAATTCCGGTGCCGCACTGTTGGCCTTGTCTCTCGGCCGCCCCGTTTTGGTGCCGCGGAACACTGTAACCGAGGCGCTAGCGAACGAGGTAGGCGGCGACTGGGTAATGACCTACCCCGATGCACTCTCGCCCCGGGCCCTCACCGATGCGCTCGCCGCCGCGCGGTTCTCGTGCCACACGGCCCGTCCCAATCTTTCGGCCCGCACTTGGGAGACCGGCGTGGCCGGGCACTTGGAGGCGTACGAGTGCGCGGTGCGCGCCGTTCGAGCGCGCTGAGCACCCACCCACCGAACAGGCCGTTCTAGCGCGCCCCGACGAACATCCAGGCGTCGGCGGCTAAGCGCCCGTCGACCGCCGGCAGATCGGCAACGATTGCCGCGCCGGTTCCAACCCGCTTCTGCAGGGCGTGCATGACCGCG
Source organism: Cryobacterium sp. Y62 (assembly GCF_002929785.1). NCBI lineage: Bacteria > Bacillati > Actinomycetota > Actinomycetes > Micrococcales > Microbacteriaceae > Cryobacterium > Cryobacterium sp. Y62. The sequence continues at coordinate 72,976 of NZ_PJJK01000113.1, forward strand.
TTTGCCAAGGCCGGAACCCCTGCCCCGGGGGCAACGACATCGTGGCCGTGCTCGGTGAGCCAGTCCGCGAGGCCGGTCTCCGACGTTGTGACGATATTACACCCGTGGGCCAGGCCCTCAACTATGGGCAGACCAATTTGCTCGCGCCACGTTGCCGTGGGCTGAGACGGCAGGGCGAGCACTCCCGCGCGCCGCAGGTGAGCGTGAATTTCACTTCGCGGCGGGTCGATGATGAGCTCTATCGTCGGGTCCTGCTCGGCCGCCTGACGGGCCCGGCCTTCGAGGGTCCCCTTGCCGATGATGGTCAGCCGAGCTGCAGGAATGAGAGCGGTGACGTTCGGCCAGGCCGCAAGCAATTCAGGAAAACCCTTCCGGGCCACGAGGGCTCCGAGAAAGACCACGCGCGGCTCACCAGGGCCGAAATCGACCGGGCAGGCACACGGGGCCGGCAAGGCCGGGATGACGGTGCTCGTGGTTCCGACCGATGGCCGACGCAGGGCACTGCCGTAGGTTATTCTCGCGGCATCAGTGCCGAACGCGATGCGATCGGTGTGCCGCCAGACAAACCGCGATAGGTGGCTGTTGGCGAAGCGCCGCAGTCGACCCTCCTCGCCGACGGGGCGAACCAGGGGATTTGAGTTTTCCATGGCGTAGCTGACGATCGTCGCGCGCGGGCCACCGAACAGCAACCGCACTCGCAAGCCGCTGATGGCCAGCGCACTGCCCCACACGCTCGAGAGCATGAGCGGTTCGTTGATTTCGAGCGTGATCACCTTCGACCGGGCCAGCAGCCAGGCGGCGCGCACCGGCCCGGCCTGCACAACGTTAAGCCCCTCAACCAGGGATTCGTGAAAGTCGTATCGTTTCGCTCGATAGAGAATGGTCGCCTCCGGCAACACGTGGGCACGCTCGAGATAAGCGCTGCGCAGGGTTCGGTACAACCTCGCCCTCGTGGTTACGATCCGCATCCGGCGCGGTCCCTCTCATCTTCGTTGCCTGTCATCGGATGGCTCCTTGCATGTACAAATTACTGGGGCGCCACTGCGATCAGGTCGTCAAAGGTCGCCGTCATCGGGCTCACCGTGGCCGAGCCACTGACGTAGAACGCTACCCCGATCGAACCGGCCTGCTGCAGGGCGGCCGTCGAATCCGTCGCGCTGACCTGCCACGTATCGGGAGCAGGCTCACCCAGCTTCCACGCCATCGCCTTGAGCGTGGTCGGTGCGGTGCCGGTGACCTGCACCCGCAGCTGCAGCTGATCCCCCGCCGCGTAGCTGAGGCCGGGGATGGTCAAGGACTTGAGACTCGTCGCATAACGCAGGAGCTGCACCTGCACTGCCCCGGACGCCAACAACTTGACGCGTGCCCGATAATCGTCCGTACCCACCCGACGCCCGATCGCCGTGAGGTAAACGCCGCCGCCGGTCACTGCCTGCTGTACGCCCGTTGTCACGGTCAAGTCGGTTTCAGTGGATAACACCGCGCTCAGATAGCCGTTGAGCATCCTGCCCGGCACGGCATGAAGCGTGGCCACGCCGTCACCTACTGAGTAGTTGGCCGCTGATCCGGTCGTGGTCCATGACCCGCCGAGGTCGGCTGTGCCGAAGCCGGTGCTCATGGCTCGACTGAAGGCATCCGCTGCGAAGGCCGTCGCGGGCGCTGGCGCCGGGTCGGTGACCACAACGCGCTGGGAAGCGCTCGCCGTTGCACCGGCATCGTCGGTGACCGTGAGCACGATTTCATAAGTTCCGGCCACAGCGTAGCCGTGGGTTGCCGTTGCCACAGCGGCGGATTCGGTCGCGCCGTCCCCCCAGGTCCAGGTGTAGCCCGCGATCGTACCGTCCGCGTCACTCGAGCCGACGCCGTCGACGGCGACCGCAAGATCGGTGGCCGTCGCTGTGAAGGCCGCAACCGGGGGTGCATTCTCCTCAACTGGCGGCTCAACGGCGGTGACCGTAACCGACTCAGTGGCTGCCGCGGTAGCCCCGGCATCGTCGGTCACGATCAAGGTGACCTCATATGTTCCCGATTCAGCATACGTGTGGCTCGCCTGAACGGCGGTGCCGGTGGCGCCGTCGCCGAACGTCCACGCGTAGCCTGCAATCTGTCCGTCGGAATCCGACGACGACGACGCGTCAACCTGCAGGGCCAGGCCGTCGACCGAGGAGACGAAAGCTGCCGTCGGTGGCAGATTGGCCGCGCTTCCTCCCGATCCGAGCGCGAAGTGCTGGACGATGACCGCGGCTTCCAAGGCTGTGGGATAGACCGCAACCTCATCGAGGGTGCCAGCTAGCGCCGGGCTGCTCGAGCCCCAGGTGGAGTCGCTGCCAATGCGCCAGTACCCCGAGTAGGCCTGCGCTGCCGGTTGCGGATTCGTGCCCACCAGTGCGCCATCGACGTAGAGCTGCATGCCGGCGGGAGACTGCACGGCCACCACGTGGTGACTCACGCCATCGTTGTAGGACGCGGCCGAGGTCACCAGGTTTGCTTTGCCGGTCCAGGTTCCGAAGACGAGACGCCCGTCATCCTGCAGGTAGACGTGACGGTCATAGTTGGTCGACAGCCCGGTCTGACGGTTGCCGAAGCCGATGATTTTTCCGCCCTGGGTCGTGGTCGTGTTGAACCAGGCCTCGAGCGAGTAGGTGGTCGGATTCACGAATTGCGTGTCGCTGCTGACAGTTCCGTCGTTGAAGGTCACCGCGGTACTGTTCGTCCCGGTGATCAGCGCGTCCGCACCCTTCGTGACGGCGCCGGAGTATGTTCCGGAATTGCCCAACTGACCAGCATCGAGGGCTGTCGTGCCGGCGGCTTCGCCCAGGCGCCAATACAGGTCGGGTTCGGCGCCGTACACGGCGGCACCGTAGGAATCGGCGGGCGCGGCCGGTACCGGTGAGGTGCGACCGGACGCGACGTAGTGGTCGAGCACCTGCTGGCGGCTCAGCGGCCCGCTGTACAGCGCGACCTCGTCGATATCGGCCGCAATGTACCCACTCGTCGGCTGGCTGGTCCAGCTGCTGAGTGTATCTCCACCGATTCGCCAGAACCCCTGGTAAACCTGCCCGGTCGTCACGTCGGAGCGATGCGCCGCGCGCTTGCCGTCGATGTACAGCGTCATGCCCGCCGGACTGAGGCTGGCCACAATGTGGTGCCATTGCCCATCGTTATAGCTGTCGCTCGTGTTAATGGTGCGAATCGCGCTGGGGTAGGCGCCGAACCAGATCTTGCCGCTGTTGTCCATATAAACGTGGCGGTCGTATCCGGTCGAGTTGCCGGTGTCTTTGTCGCCGAATCCGACGATTTTGCCGCCTCGGGTGGTGGTGGTTTTCACCCACGCCTCGACGCTGAAGTTGTTCGACGATCCTTCCGCCGTTGCAGTCGAGGCCAGCCCGTTTGCCGTGCCGTCGAAGCGCGAGGCGGCCTGCTCAGCGATGGCGCTCGAGACATCTCTGGTCACGCCCGACCGCACGGCCAGGTCGGCTCCGCCGGACCAGTCGAAGGCCGTTGTGCCTTCCTGCTCACCGAGCGGCCAGTAGGACCGCGGTGAGTCACCCAAAACGGATGCCGCGTAGTCACTCAGCCCCGCCCCCTCGGCTACTGTGACCGACGCCACGGCGCCGGTGCGACTGTTGCCGAATGGGTCGGTCACGCGGATGCGATAGTCGTAGCTTTGTCCCGGCGTCAGCCCAGCGTCACTCCAACTGAGCATCGGCCGGTTCCAATCGGTAGAGTCGGCCAGGATTGTCGCGACGCTCGCACCGTCCCTGAGCACCTCGTAGCTGAGATTTTCGTTGTCACGGTCGTAGGCACTCATCCAGCTCAGCCGGGTTCCCCCCGGCACAAAGGACGCGACGGACGGCACGAAGTCTGCGGCCACAAAGGAGGTATTTGTGACCCGCGGGCCTTCCTTATTTGGGGCGATGGTGCGAGCCGCGAACCGCGCCAGCCCCTGCTGCCCCTTGTTGTTGACGATCGTGAACTCGCCGCCGTAGAGCAGATAGTCCTCATTCGCGGCAATGTTCCACGGTCCCTGACCCTGGCCGGTGTACGTGCCGGAATTTATATCGGGGTAGAAGGTCAGCAGGTCAGGCCGGGGGGTTCCCTCAAAGTTGTAATACGAACCGCCCGTGCGGTTTCTGGTGATGATTCCTTTCGCCTCCGACGTGAACGTCAGGGTGCGGTGGAAGGTCCATGGGTCGGTCTGTGGCGGGCCGGCAATGTTGCCACAAAAGTGAGCGTGCGAAGTGGTGTAGACGACGTCGCCGACTGGCACTGCGGAGTAGGTATCGCCGTGGCAGTCCTCGACCCAGATCAGTGCACCCTCGTCCCAGCTGGCGCGAAAAGCACCCTCGAGAGTTCCGCCGGTTCCGAAAACATAGCCGGTTCCGATGACGCCCTGTTCCGACGAGGTCAGGCTCAGGATGGCGGCGTCTTTGCCTCCGTTGCGAATGATCGAGTTGATCTTCCACGGCAGGGATGCGCCGGTGGCGGCATCCGTTGCAGCCATGCCGTAGCCGGGGTTGGAGCTGCCGTTGTACGAGGTGAACGCGCCGCCGATGATGACTCTGCCCCCGTCAGGGGAGATGGTCAGTGCGTTGACCCCGCCGCCCGCAGGTTCACCGGTCCAGGTGCCGAGGGCGCCGTTGGACGCAGCGAATGAAGCCGTCATGGTGCGAGCCTGTCCGCCGGCGGTGGAAAAGGTTCCTCCGGCATAGACCGTGTTGCCGAAGATTCCCAGCGCCTTCACGGAGGCGTTCACGACCGGCTTCCAGGTGGAGACTAGGGCGCCCGTACCCGTGTCAAAGGCCGCCAGGCGGTACCGAGTGTCCGAACCGACCTTGGTGAAAGACCCGCCGGCGTAGACCCGGGTACCGTCGGCCGAGGCGACCAGAGCACGAACGGCTCCGTTGAGGTTGGGGTTGAACGCGGACATGAGTTGTCCGGTGGTGAGGTTGTAGGCGAGCAGGTTGTTGCGCACCTCCTCGTTGACACCGCGGGCCGAGCCGGCCGGGCGGGCGCGGGTGAATTCCCCTCCCACGTACACCGTGTTCCCCACGATCAGCTGAGTCCAGACGACACCGTTGATCTGTGTCGTCGGCAGCGAATCCGCGGCGACCGTGACCGGAGTGCTGACATCGACCGGCGCGGAATCCGCCAGCGCCACGGCTGGGGCGCTCAGCACTCCGGCGATCACGGCGACCGCCGTCGCCAGAGCGAGCCAGCCTGCCCGTGCCAATTTGGCCAGGCGCGGGGTTCCGCTGGGTGTTGGAGCGACAAGACTGCGCGAAGCGACGAGCAGAGGAACAGCCACCAGAAGGCCTCACTTAGGGTTTGGACCGTAGCCTTCGAGTAGCCACCGCACTAGTTCGCAGTATATTGAGTCTTTGTCAGTTATCAATGCCCCCCATACGGGGTATTGGTGCTGGGCTAGCGCTTGTACTCGTGATAAATCGACCCCACGGAGCCGCTCAGCATGCCGGCACCGCGGGCGGCGGTGCGCAGTCCCCGGGCCCGATGGGGCAATTGTCCGATGATCAATCCGGTCAGGTAGCGGGCGAGGCCGCCCAGTACCCGTGCGGTGCCGCGGGCGACCATTGTGGCTCGCACGAGCATCCGCTCGCCGTGCGCAGTATCGTCGAGGTTGATTCGACTCCAGGTATTTCCCATGCGGAAAGCGCGCTGCAGCACCCATTCTCGAGTGAGTCGGCTGGCCGGGACCACGTCGATGACGATGGCCTCGTCGCACCAGATCATTTGCCCACCGAGGCGATGCAGCTGCCGGGTGAACAGCGAATCCGAACCACCGGAGATGCCGAACCGTTCGTCAAAGTTCAGGCCGAGGCGGCGCACCTGAACGAGATCAAGGAGGAGGTTGTTGGTGGCGGCGAGCGAAACCGGCGTCCCCGTGGCGAATCGGCGACGTTCAAAGAAGCCGCCAGCCCGAATCCACGGTTCGGGTTCCGTGGCGTATCGCGAGAGCACCGGACCGACAACGGCGGCCGGTCGAAAAGTCGCGTAGGTGTCGAGAAGCTGCATGAGCCACTGGGCAGTAGGCCGCTCATCATCGTCGATGAAGATCAGCACGTGGGCATGATCTGCTTCCGTCAAGGCCCGATTGCGACCGGCCGCAATCCCAGGAATCGGTTCATGCACGTACCGCACTGGAACGAAGCTACTCGACGCGGCGACCGCAGCCACCTGGTCACGTGCACCGCCGTGCGGATCGTTGTCCACGACGAGAATCTCGATCGACCGAGAGACTGTGGCGGCCTGGCCAAGGAGCTCTGGCAGCAACTCCGCCAGGTCATGGGCGCGACAATAGGTGAGGACCGCGATCACGACGCTGGCCTCACCACGCGGATATTCGTTGGTCACGACTCCCCCTCTTTGGCATTGCTCCATCACAAATTCTGCACAAGCAGCGGCGCTGCTGACATCCGGTCAGCCACGCTGATCGGCCGCTGCCGGAATCGGTCAATTTGCGTGCGTAGCGACGAAATCGTCGAAGATCGTCGTGACCGGAGTCACAGTAGCCGTTGACCCGAGGTAGAGGGCCAGTCCGACAGAGCCAGGCGCCTGCATGGCGGGTGTGGCATCCGTCGTGCTGAGCTGCCAGGCCGCCGGCTCAGTGCCACCGGCGCTCCAGACCTTAGCCCGGATGGTCGTCGGCACGGTGCCGAAAACCTGCAGCCGGACGCGAAGCTGGGTTCCTGTCGTGTAGGTCAGCCCGGCGATGTTTTGCACCATCAAAGTTGTCGCACCGTGCATGAGTTGCAGCTGTACGACACCCGTGGCCAGGAACTTGACCCTGGCCCGGTAATCATCGGTGCCGACTCGCCGGCCGATGACCGACGCATACGCTCCCGAGCCAGTGGCCGCCTGCTGAAGTGCTAACGTCACACTCACGTCACTGTCAGCCGCGGACACACCCGACAGATATCCGTTGACTGTGGCCCCGGCCGCGGCTTTGAACCACCCGGCACCGTCGCTGACCGAGTAATTCACCGACGATCCGGTCGTGGTCCACGCGCCTCCGCTATCGGCCGTGCCGAGCCCGCTGCTCAAGACGCGGGAAAACGTGTCGGTTGCCATGGGGAGATTGGGATCAGCGGCCGGCACGAGCACGTTCTGCGACGTCCCGGCCGTTGCGGCAGAATTATCGGTAACCGTGAGGGAGACGGGATAACTGCCGGCGGCGGTGTAGCTGTGCGTGGCTGTCTTGCCGGTCGAATTTGTCCCGTCACCCCACGACCAGGCGTAGCCAGCAACGGTGCCATCAGCATCCGTCGAAGCGGATGCGTCCACCGAAACGGCGAATGGTGACGTCTGGTAGCTAAAAGCCGCGGTCGGCGGCACATTGGCCTGAGGACCGGCGCTGCCTATAAAGTAGTGGTTCGCGATGGATTCCGCCCCGAGCGCGTTTGGATACACGGCGACGTCATCGATGTCAGCGGCGATATAGTCGCTCAGGGGCCGGCTGGTCCAGCCACTCAGATTGTCGCCGCCGATGCGCCAGTAGCCTTGAATCGGGGCCGCGGAGGTCGTGTCGGTGCGTTGGACGGCGAGTACTCCGTCAATGTACAGCGACATACCGTTTGCGCCGACAGTGGCAACGACGTGGTGCCACTGTCCATCATTGTAGGACCCCGTCGTATTGATCGTGCGGAGAACACCCGGCTTGACTCCGAACCAGATTCGGCCGGCATTGTCCATATAAACGTGACGGTCGTAGGCAGTGGAGTTGGCGGTGGTGCTGTTGCCGAGGCCGATAATTTTTCCGCCACGCTTGGTCGTGGTCTTGACCCAGGACTCGACGCTGAAGGCGCCGCGCGGTGTTTCAAACGCGCTGGACGCGGCGAACCCGGTCGTGGTGCCGCTGAACCGCGAAGCAGAGCCGCTGTCACCGGTGAGGGCACCCGCGACGTCCCTGGTCACGCCAGAGGCGGTTTGTGCATTGGCGGCGGCGACCCAGTCGAAGGCCGTCGTTCCGCTGGCTTCGCCGAGCGGCCAGTAGGACGTCGGCGAGTCTGCACGAACCGCCAACGCGTATGCGCTGTAGCTCCCGACACTTGCGACGTTAACGGATGCCGGACTTCCGGTCTTCACGTTGCCAAATGGATCGCTCACCCTGACTTGATAGGAATACATTTGACCGGGGGTCAGCCCGCTGTCCGTCCAACCCATGCTGGGTCGGGACCAGTCGACGGACAGGCCCGATACGGTACCGACCGACACTCCATCACGCAGAACTTCGTATTTGAGTCGCTCGTTGTCACGATCGTAGGCCGACTTCCAGCCAATGCGCACCGTGCCGTTCGAGAGCGATTGCAGGTCAGGAACGAAAGCAGACGCCACGAAGGCTGCGTTAGCCACGCGGGGCCCTTCCTTATGGGTTGCGGTCGTGGAGCTGGCGAATCGAGCCAGCCCCTGCTGCCCCTTGTTGTTGACGTTGGTGAACTCGCCGGCGTACAGCAGGTATTGACCGTTGGTCACGACGTTCCAGGGCCCCTGCCCTTGCCCGGTATAGATGCCCGTGTTGATGTCCGGGTAGAAGCTCAACAGGCTCGGGCGAGGTTTGCCGACGAAGTTGTCGTAGTTGCCCACGGCGTTCGGCGTAATGAATCCGGTGGTAGCCATCGTGAACGACAGGGTTCGGTGGTAGGAGCGCGGCGCCGTCTCGACCGGTCCGCCGATATTGCCGCAGTAGTGGGCGTGACCGGTGGTGTATACGACGTTCTGGGTCGGGGCCGCGGAGTAGGTGTCTCCGTGGCAGTCTTCCATCCAGATGATTGAACCGTCCGACCAGCTGGCGCGGAAGGTGCCCTCGAAGTTGGCGCCAGCGCCGTAGTCGTATCCCGTGCCGAAGACACCATCGAGCGAGGAGGTCAGGCTTGTGATTCCGCCGTTGATTCCGCCGTTGCGGAGCAGCGAGTTGACCGCCCAGGGCAGGGATGCACCGGTGACGGCGTCGACGGCCGCCATCCCGTAGCCGGGGGTGCTGGCGCCGTTGTACGAGGTGAAGGCGCCGCCGATAATGACTTTGGCACCATCGGGCGAGACGGTGAGGGCGTTGACGGCACCGCCACTCGGGGTTCCTGACCAGGCCTTCAACGCACCGTTGGAGGCGTCAAACGACGCAATTTGGGGGCGCGGCTGACCACCGGCAGTACTAAAGCTCCCACCAGCAAACAACGTGCCACCCGAAAATCCGAGCGCTTTGACCTGCGCGTTCAGGACTGGAGCAAACGACGCGACGAGCGCGCCCGTGCCGGTGTCAAAGGCCGCCAGGCGGTACCGATTCGCTCCGCTCACGGAGGTGAACGAGCCGCCGGCATAGATTCTGCTGCCATCAGCAGAGGCGACGAGTGCTCGAACTGCACCGTTGGGGTTGGGGCTGAACGTCGGGATCAACACACCGGTCGTCAGGTTGTAGGCGAGCAGATTGGTGCGCACCACCTCATTCACACCGACGCCGGAACCAGCCGGGCGGGCTCTGGTGAATTCGCCCCCCACATAGACGGTATTGCCAACAATCAACTGGGCCCACACCACACCGTTGATCTGAGCGGTGGGAAGGGAATCCGCGGCCATCGTCACCGGCGTGGCTGGATCGGTAGGAGCTGTGTCGGCTACGGCCTGGAGTGGAACCGTGATGGCGGCGGCGACTACCGCGAGAGCGGTCATCAACCCGAACGCACCGGCGCGTGCTGACCGATTATGAAACGAAGTCAGGCGTGCGCGGTTCAGTCGAGACGCGTAGAGAGATCCCACGGTGCTTCCTTACTCGGAGGAGGAGCGAGGCCGTCGGGTGGCCGTCGCATTCAACGGAGTCTAGTGAGGTTTTCTCATTATAGAATACCCTCTATGGGGGGGCAGTCACGTGCAAGGCCTGGTCAGCGTGGCGCCGCACCCTCAAAGAGCACGATCGGCACGCCGGCCGAGTAGTCGACGGCGATCTGCACTTCGTCTCGCTCATCAGCGGGGACAGTGAAAACGAACACGCCCTGCGCGGTCGCGCCAACGGCGACCTCATCGGGAAATGGGACTCCGCCCGGCGCGGCAAGTTCGGTGGCCGGCGACTGAACAGCCCCAAAAAAGAAGTTGACGACGGTTGACGTCAACGAGACGGGCGCCGCAGTGTCGTTGCGAACGGAAACGGCGAACCGGAGCGACGGACCGGCAATCTCGCCCGGTCCCCGCGCCACACCCTCGACCGCCTCGAGTTCGCTGATACGGAACACGACCCCGGGCACGGCCACGGCGGGGTCCGTCAGTGGAACCGGTTCCTGAACCTGTGGTGGAGCGACCTCGCTCGATGGAACGCCGACTCCAGCGTTCGGGTCAGGGATAATTGGCACAGGCGGCGCCGGTTCGGCCGACCCGGGGCTGGGCGACGGGGACGGCGAACGGCCGGGCGACCGGGTGGGAGTCGGGGACGGGCTCGTCACGGACTGCGTCGCGGCGACATCGGCCGAACCGGCACGCTGCGACGCCCAAACGTTTGTCACGAGCAGGATAACCACGAGCAGGACCAAGAGTCCAGCCCCGGCAATCCACCATAGCCGACGCCTTCCTCCCGCGGTGTCGAGGCCGGTATCGGCGGAATGGTGCACGGCCATGATCAAACTCCAGGCTGAGGACCCGCTCAAAAATGAATCGGGTGAGAACGTCGTTGAGTTATTAATACACGCGTGGGGTTTTCTTTCCAAGGGGGCACCTGAGCCCACTTTGGGGGTACACGCCCACACTGTACAGTGTGTGAAAAGCTGCCGACCACTGATGAGGCCAACACATGCGCATCGCAATCTTGCACGGGAACAATGACGTCTACGGTGCCTCTCGTGTGCTCATTCAGGAAATTTCCTGTCTCCTCAGCCTCGGCCACACCGTGGCCGTCATCGTGCCCAACCCCGGACCACTGGCAGAAGAGCTGGCTCAGTCCGGCCTCTCTGCAACCGTCATCGTTGACCCAGGGCTGTCGGTCCTGAGGCTCAGCAAAATCTCAGACCTACTGCATCCAATTCGTCTTCGGCCAGAAATTACCGATGCTGACGTCGTGGTCTTGTGGACGCTCGCCCTCGCCGCATACATTCCGCTCCTGCGCCTAAAACGCAAGAGTTTTTACCTGTCGGTGCACGAACTTCTCCCCAACCGCTTGGGAAACCTCTTGGTTCGGGCGCTCCTGGCCCCCGGCCGCTTTCCGATCTGCGCCTGCAGCGAAGCCACGGCAGCGTGGCTGGAGCGCAACGGGGTCTCCCGCACGCGGTTGACCGTGACGTCGCCCGTGTTCGACCCGGTCCTGATGGTCAGCGCACCGACGCTCCACGACCCGTTCACCCTCGCCGTCATCGGCCGCGTCAATGGTCGCCGGGGACACCTCGAGGTGGCTCACGCGCTCCAATCCCTGTGGCCGGTAACGAGCTCCCATCTTCCGGCGACCGGCTTTTCCTGGCGACTGCTTCTGTTCGGTGCGCCATTCCCCGGCCAGGAGTCCGCTCTCGCCGCGGTGTTGCACCTGATCGAGGGCGATCCACGTATCGAATACCGCGGGGAGACAAAATCCGTGGAAGCCATCGCCAGCGAGATCGATGCTGTTGCCTGCTTTCCCTCCCTGCCCGAGTCGTTTGGTCTCGTACCCGTTGAAGCATGGCGGGCGGGGGTTCGGGCTGCGGGATTCGCCGACGGAGGGGCCGGCGAGGTGTTGCCCCTCGTCGGCGGTATCGGCGTGGCACGCACCGGTGCACCCCTCGCTGATATTTCGTCGGCACTCCGCACTCTGGAGCGGTCCATCCGAGCACGGGAAGCCTTGCCCGAACCGTCGACGGTCAACCCGCATTTTACGGAGGAACGCCGACTGAGGGCGCTGACCCAGGTTCTCAGCCGGGCCATTGCCAAGCCAGCCCGCGGCGCTGTCCGCTAGCGCTAATCCTGCCCGGCTAATCTTGCCCCTACGGCTCAGGCACCACCTTCGGGTCGGGAACCACCTCAGGTGCCGGCAACAAATTCACGTCGGGTGCGGTTTTCGGCTCGGTGGGTGCAGTCGGATCCGGTGTCTGCGTGAGGGTAGCGGCGCTGGCAGCTCTCACGCTGACGGCATCACCGGTGACGGCATTGCCGAACGGGTCACTCACCCGAATTTGGTAGGAGTACGTCGTTTCGGACGTACGGCCGGCGTCTGTCCAGCTGATCGTGGGGCGGCTCCAATCTACGGAGAGCCCGGTTTGCGTGCGCACGACAGCGCCGTTTCGCAAGATCTGATAAGTGAGCAATTCGTTGTCGCGGTCGTGGTTCGACTTCCACGTGACACTGACCGTTCCGGCGCTTGGTGTGGTGAGCGTTGGCTTGAAACTGGCACCGGTCACGCGCGGCCCTTCTTTGTTTGGCGCGATAGACGACACCGCGAAGCGCACTAGTCCCTGCTGCCTTTTGTTGTTGACGAGCGTGAACTCGCCGCCGTAGAGCACGTAATGGGAGTTGGCGGCTACATTCCACGGTCCCTGATTTTGACCGGTAAAGTTACCGGCATTGATGTCGGGGTAGAAGGTCAGCAGCGACGGCCGGGGGCTCCCTTCAAAGTTGAAGTAGCTACCACCCGTGCGGTTCCGAGTGATGGTGCCTGTTGCATTCTTCGTAAAGGCCAGAGTCCGATGAAAGGTTCGCGGACTGGTTTCCGAGAAACCACCGATGTTTCCACAAAAGTGGGCGTGCGCGGTCGTATACACGACGTCGCCGACCGGAACTGCCGAGTAGGTGTCACCATGGCAGTCCTCGATCCAGACGGTGTTGCCGCTGCTCCAGCTGGCCCGGAACGTTCCCTCGAACATTGCCCCGGGGCCATAGTCGTAGCCAGTGCCGTAGACGCCGCCGGAATCCGAGGTGAGCGACAGAATAGAACCGTTAGGGCCCGCATTCTTGATGAGCTTGCCAATGTTCCAGGTCATTCCGGCGCCAGAGCTGGAATCCGTTGCCGCCATTCCATAGCCAGGAGTCGTCGCGCCGTTGTACGAGGTGAACGAACCGCCGATGACGACCCGGTCACCGGTCGGCGAAACTGTTAGTGCGTTCACTGCTCCGTCGGGCACCATGCCCTTCCAGGTACCGAGCGATCCGGCGGAACCGGTGAACGACGCGATCCGCTGTCGTCCTTGAGAGTTAGCCGAGGTGAAGCTTCCCCCCGCGAAGACGGTGCTCCCAAACGCGCTGAGCGCCCGAACGGTGTTGTTTGCCGTGGGCTTCCAGGTGGAATCGAGCGCCCCGGTGGCCGTACTGAAGGACGCCAGCCGAGTTCGCGTCACGGACCCGACTGTGGTGAAAGCTCCGCCGACATAGATGCGTGATCCGTCTGGCGAGGCGGTAATCGCCCGCACTGCACCATTGAGGTTGGGGTTGAATGACGTCATGACACCAGTCGACAGATTGTACGCCATGAGATTGTTGCGCGTCACCTCGCTCGTTCCGGCCGAGGCTCCAGCGGGGCGTGCGCGAGTGAACTGGCCACCGACGTAGACGGTGTTTCCGACGATCGCCTGGGTCCACACCACTCCGTTGATTTGGGCGGTCGGCAGCGCATCGGCTGCGACAGTTTTGGGGGTGGAAGAACTTGGCGGTGCCGTGTCCGCTTGCGCGCCGCCGGTACCAAAAAAAATCGACGCCACCAAAACTGCCGCAGCAATCATTGCCACCATCGGAGACCGAACGCTCCGCGCCATAAGGAAACCTCAACTTCAAATCGGACGGCGACCTTCGGGCGGCCCCGTGGTGCAGGAATCATACTCGACTTCACGAATTTCGAGCTCTCACCACGAAAAAAACTGCGTGCCCGACCCTCGTCGGTCGGCCGGAGCGTGCACGGGCGGAACGACGATGGTCAGTGTTCACCCCTAGTCAGGCTGAAGGATAAAGGTTAGGATTCCTCACTACCTCTCTTACCCGAATCCTGTTGCAACTCACGCTGCAGCCTGAGAGAAATCTGAGCAATCTGTGACCTACAAGCACCCGACCACCCGGCACCCGACCTCAGCGATCCCTCCAGAAACGAAACCGAACCGCGCGAACCTGCTGAAGCCTGCTGGCGACGAGTCCCCCGGGTGCCTTGCTGCCCGGAAAAACGGGCTGCGCATCGGCTACGCTGCTGGCGGGTTTGACCTCTTTCACGTTGGACACCTCAATATTCTCAAGCACGCCAAAAGCCAGTGTGACTTCCTGATCGCCGGCGTTGTGTCCGACGAGATGCTCCAACTCACCAAGGGCATCACCCCCGTCGTGCCACTGGTCGAACGTCTCGAAATTGTTCGTCACATTTCCTTCGTGGACGAGGCCGTCGCCGAAGTCGTCGAGGACAAACTCGACACGTGGCGCGACCTCCGCTTTGACCTGTTCTTCAAGGGCGACGACTGGAGAGGCACCCCCCGCGGGGTACACCTCGAAAACGAGTTCGCTGCCGTCGGCGTTGAGGTCGTGTACTTCCCTTACACGGTCAATACCTCCAGCACGATTTTGCGTCGAGCGCTCGACGCTCTCACGCGCCCAGATGCGGCCGGTCTCAGGCAACCACGCACGAGCACTCCCTAACTGTTGGCGCGCAGCCAAGCCACTCAAGAACGGGTTTCTCGGCCAAGAAACCCGTTCTTTTCGTGTTATTCCCCTAACTGACGCGTACTTCGGGCGCAATCACGCGAATGGTTCAGAATGCTCCTCCCGCACGGCTTTGCGCGGCGGTGCTGCCCAAGAGGCAACGGGCACGGTAAACACCCCCGGCACGGCCGCTAATCGTCGATAGGTGGCCAGAGCCAGCCCGATTGCCGCGCCGCACAGCAGCAGCGGAACCGCCGTTGCTGCATTCGTCGGTAACGTCGCGCCGCTGGCCATGACGATCGCCGCGAGCGCCGCCATGGGAAAGGTATGCACCAGATAGATGGGCAACGTGCGACTACCCAGCACGCGCATGAAATCAAATACCGGAGCGTGCGACAGCACGACAGCTGCGCTGATGCCCACCAGAACTGCCAGGACGCTCACGGCGAGGAGCACGAACGGTACCTTTGTCAACGACAGCTTCACCATGATGAGCACAACGCCGGCGTACACGCCACACAGCCCGGCCATGTGCCACCACCGCACCCGCGGAATCAGGTGTCGCACACGCGGGCCCAGCCAGATCGCCGCCAAAAAGAAGACCAGGTAGCGCCCCATCTTGTCCCACGGTGTGGCGGTGTGCAGAATCTGCGCGCCGAACAGCACGGCGAGCGCCCCCGTTACAGACACGGCAATGAGCGGATGCCAGCGCCGAGTCAGCCAGGCCACGGTGAGAAAAATGGGCAGGGCGTAGATGAACCAGAGATTTATATTCGGCCGGATGAACAGGGTAACCAGGTCGGACCACCTGGCGACGGGCCCGTCTGGGCCGATCGGCGGCAGGGCCAGCAGGAACAGGGTTTGGACGGCAACCCAGGCGGTATAGAGATACAGCAGCAGGGACATCCGCTGACGAAACAGCTGCCAGTACGGCAACCGGATGGCCTTGGCCGCAAGGATTCCAGACATGAAAAAGAATAGCGGCAAACGGAAGGTGTCGAGCAGAGGGTTGAGCGGCGCCATGGTACCGGCCAGGCCTACCCGGTCGAGATACATAACCGAGTGATAGAGCACAACGAGGGTGATCGCGATGCCCTTTGCCACGTCGATCCAGGCCTCGCGTGGCGTGCCGCGAATGACGAACGACGCGGTGTCAGTCACGGGTCGCGGTCTTGGGAGACTTGCCGAAGGGGAACAGTGCTGCCACCCGGCGATGGGCGGGTCTAGGCAGAACCGGACCCTTGCGAATCAGAGTCAGTGCGAGCACCAGGATGAGCAGTCGCGCCGCGGTGTACAGCGGGCCGAAGAAGAACACCCACACGGTGTTCACAACCAAAAACAGCAGAATTCCACTGGCGCGGTTCGCGGCAACCGCAGCTCCAACCCCGCGCAGAACCAGAAAAAGAATGACGACGGCCAGCAGGAAACCGGGAATGCCGAACCGTGCCCAGAGGTCGCCGAGCACCGAGTGCAGTTCGATATTGCCGCCGAACATGTAGTTTTCGACGTACCCGTTGTCGGGGTCGTAGCTGATCGATGCCATTCCCGTCTTCGCCGCGAGCAGATCGGTCGGATTCAGCAGCGTGCCGGCCCCGAACCCGTATGACTGGTGTGCCATCAGGGACGCCGTCGCGGCCAGTTCCGGTCGCCCGCCCAGAATGAGCGACCCGGCAGTGTTAAGCTGGTCGATGGTGCGAGCCCGCGTCGCCTCGCCCAACAGCCCCGCGACGATGGCCGCCTGCCCCAGGTTGTATACGACGATGGAGAGCACCCCGATGGCGACGACGACCCCGGCGCCCGACCTCACGCGCAGGGAGCGGAGGCGGCTGGTCAGGCGCATCTGCCAAGCCACGAGAATGAGGGTCAGAAGCAAGATCGCGAAGGACGAGCGCGCATCGGTGATCATTGACAAGACTGTCAGCCCGAGCACCGCGAACAGGTCGAACCAGCGACGATCAAGAATATGAGCGATGGCGAGGATGACCACCGTCAGTGCAAAGGAGAATCCGAAGCGCCAGGGATTGTCGAAGAACCGGGCGTTGTCGGTGGTTACGCTCCCGAGCAGACCGAGCCCAAACCACAGGGCCACCCACGAGTCGGGCAGGACGCTGCGGGTCCAAAGCACAAAGCCGAAGGAGCACAACAGGCCAGCCAGTCCGATGGAGTTGCCGGCCAGTTCACTCGTCACGATGACGTGGGTGGGCGCAGCGAGTACGGACAGCCAGATGCCGGAACCGACGGCGACGAAGCCGACCAGCACGAGGGTGAGCGCGCCCGGATAGCGGCCGAGCGTCGGCAGCCAGAGCGGAATCAGCGCGGCGGCCGCCAGGTAGCCGACGGTAATGCCGAGCGGCAGGTCGAGTCGCAGACCGATCAGCACCAGCACCAGCACGGCAATGATCTTGGTCGAGCGCGGAACCGCTACCTCGGTCGAGGGAACCCGATCACGGCCGGAATTCACGGCGAGCGGTACGGGCCGCTCGCGCGTCTGGCGTGCGCTCGAGCGCTGCTTTGTCACGGCCTGTTTTGTCGTCTCACGCATGTAGGTCGTTCGGCCCCGCACCGGGCCGCGCCCGAAACAATTCGGGTATCGTTCCTGCCGCGCGACCGCATCGGCATAACAGTAGGTCCATGTGGGCAGGGGATCAAGGCCGAGACCGAGTGAATTCCTCCTGCGACTCCCCCCCGATCGGGGGTCGCACCCTGCTGGCAGGCTACGTGTACAGTGGCGTTTTCAGCTTGATCCACGCCCTGAGCCAATGGGAGCCACCGCCTTGCCCGAGGACGCTTCACCCGCAGCTCCAACGAAACGTAAGCCCGATCTACTGCCTAATCGGACGGGCACAGTTTCGCGCAATATGACGGTCGCATTGCTGGGCAACGCGTTTCCCCCGCTCGTCGCACTTTTCTCCGGCCCCATCCTGGCGCAGGCCCTGGGGGTTGACGGGCGTGGCGCAGTGGCAGCGGCAACAGCACCATTGGCACTGGTTGTCACCATAGCCACTTTTGGAATTCCCGAAGCCGTCACGTGGATTATCGCGAAAAAGCCCGCGTTGGCGCGAAATGCAGCGAGTCGGGGCATGCTGATTCTGGGCTTCGCCGGATTATTCGCGATGGCCGCCATTGTCTTTTCACCACCTTTGTTGAGTGGTGGTGACCCGAGCGTTCAGCTCCTGATCGTGTTCGCCAGCCTGGCCATTGTGCCCAACCTTCTCGTGGGAATACTCCGCGGTGTCGCCTCGGCCACGAGCAGCTGGCGGCTCGTATCCATGGAACGCAGCATCTCGTCGGTCCTGCGCCTCGCGGTCCTCATCCCGTTCTGGCTGACGGGAACGCTCACCCCTCTCGTGGCCACGATCACGGTCGCTGCCATGCCCGTGGTCGGCGCGTTCGTCTACATCGGGCGCATGCGAAGCCTCGACCCGCGCGCGCTTGAAGTTCCGCCCGAAGCACGCATGCTCGGGCTCCTCAGCTATGGCAGCCGGATGTGGGTGGGTTCGCTGTCGGGCGTGCTCCTGACGCGTCTCGATCAGGTACTGCTGACGCCGCTCTCCGGCACCTACCAGCTCGGACTCTACGTTGTGGCGGTGAGCATCAGCGAGTTGCCGTTGATCATTCACCATGCGGTTCGTGACGTCTCGTTCGTCAACGAAGCGGCCAAGTCTGAAGATGAACGTCTGAGCTCGTCTGCCCGAATCTCGACGGCACTATCGGCACTGGCCGCACTGGCACTCGGAGTGTCCATGCTGTGGTGGCTGCCGTTTCTGTTCGGGGAAGGCTTTCGCGAATCGATTCCGATAGCCGCGGTACTCCTCGTAGCCGTTGTACTTCTCACACCGGGTTCCATTGCCGGCGCCGGGCTGAGCGCGCGCGGCCGCCCCGGGCTGCGCAGCATCGCGTTAACTATTTCGTGCATCATCAACATTGTGCTGCTCATCATCCTCGCGCCGCTGCTGGGAGCCATGGGTGCGGCGCTCACGACGCTCGCCGGCAACATCATCACGAGCAACCTCAACCTGCTGTTCCTGTCGAGGGTGTTTGGAATCGGCATGCTGCAGTTCTATGGTCTGCGCCGTTCAGACATCGCCACCATCAGCCGCTACGGCAAGCGGATACTGCGGCGCAAGACGCGCTGACCGGCATCCGCTTCGACCTGGCCGGTGCATTCACTGCGGCGCCTGATCCGGCGAAATTCGCCAGCGTTCTAGGCCCCGCCAAATAACCAGGCGCCAGTGGCGAGGTGGCCGCCGACGGTTGGCAGGTCTGCCGCCAGACAAATCGGGCAGCGATACCGGTACTGGCTCGGCGCAGTCGTGCTTTCACGCCCAGCTTGCGTTCGAACGCGCTGTCGTTTTTCAAGGCGTAGCTCACAATGAGCGCTCGGCGCCCACCCAGGAGCGTCCAAAGACAAAGCGCACTGATCGAGAGGGCGATCACACACACTCGACAGCATGAGCGGTTCAGTGATTTCGAGCGGTGTGACCCTGGAACAAGGCAACAAGGCAACAAGGCAACAAGGCAACAAGGCAACAACCATGTGGAGTGCACCGAACGAGTCTGCACGACGACGAGGCCTGGTCGGGAGCCGGGCGGTAGGCGAAGCCGTCGCGGAGCCGTCGCGGAGCCCCTGAGCCGCAGCCAGGAATGGCAGCAGTGATGTGAGCAACTGGCGGCGACCGCCGCGGGTGACTACTTCTCAGGCCGCATCCAGGCTGGGGCGGCGCCAGCAGAGGTAGTCGCCTGGGGCCGACATGACCATTGCTCAGCGTTAGCTGGCGAAGCGGTCGGTGGCCTCGATGATGGCGTCCAGGATGCCGGGTTGGTCGAAGGCATGGCCAGCGTCGGGGATCAGCTTGAATTCAGCCTCCGGCCAGTTCTTGTGCAGGTCCCAGGCGGTGAAGGCCGGCGTGCACATGTCGTACCGGCCCTGCACGATGACACCGGGGATCTCGGCGAGCCTGGAGGCGTTGTCGATCAGCTGGTTCGGCGTGAACCAGCCCTTATTGGCGAAGAAATGGTTCTCGATGCGGGCAAAGGCTACAGCGAACGCTGGGTCAGAGAAATGCGCGATCTTGTTTGGCTCCTGCAGCAGGGTGATCGTCGAAGATTCCCAGGTGGCCCAGGCCACGCCGGCGCGTTCGCGCACGGACTGGTCCGGGGCGTGCAGCAGCCGGCCATAGGCCTCGATCAAGTGACCGCGTTCGTTTTCGGGAACGGGAGCGAGAAAGGACTCCCACAGGTCGGGGTAGATCGCGGCGGCGCCGCCCTCGTAGAACCAGTCGAGTTCGACCGGGCGCAGGGTGAAGATGCCGCGGACGACGAGTTCAGTGACTTGAGCGGGGTGGGTCTCGGCGTAGGCGAGGGCGAGGGTACTGCCCCATGATCCGCCGCAGACCAGCCAGCGGTCGATACCGAGGTGCTCGCGCAGTTTTTCCAGGTCGGCGACGAGAGTCCAGGTGGTGTTCACGCTCAGGTCAATGTCGGGCTCGCTCGCGTGCGGCGTGCTGAGGCCGCAGCCACGCTGGTCGAACAGAATGATGCGGTACTTCGCGGGATCGAATACCCGACGCTGGTCCGGGCCTGACGCGCCACCCGGGCCGCCGTGCAGATACACCGCGGGCTTGCCGTCGGGGTTGCCCGAGGCCTCCCAGTAGATGGTCTGGTTGTCACCGACATCGAGCATGCCGGTTTCGTAGGGTTCAAGCTCGGGGTAGAAGGTTCGCATGCTTCGAGCCTATGCCCCTCGTGTGCGCTGCCCCGGGTCAGCTGCCGACGAGTCCCACTTCGTAGGCCAGAATGACCGCCTGCACCCGGTCGCGCAGCCCGAGCTTGTGCAGGATTCGCCCGACGTGAGTTTTCACCGTCGATTCGGAGAGAAAGAAGCGTTCGGCCAGTTCGGTGTTGGAGAGCCCCTCGGCGATGGCCAGGAAAACCTCGGTTTCACGGTCGGTGAGCGCCGCGAGCGCCGTTGCACTGGAGGCCACTCCCGTCTCGGGCTGCGGCAATTTGGTGCCGAACAGGTCGAGCAGGCGTCGGGTCACCCGCGGTGAAACGGATGCCTCACCCGAGACCACCGTGCGTATCGCGGCGATCAGCTCCCCGGGTTCGGCGTTTTTCAGCAGGAAGCCGCTGGCACCAGCGCGCAGACCACCGAACGCGTACTCGTCGAGGTCGAAGGTGGTGAGGATGATGATGCGGGTCTCCGGCTGGGCGGCCATGATCTGCCGGGTCGCCTCGATGCCGTCGACGCCGGGCATGCGCACGTCCATCAAAACCACGTCGGGATTCAGCCTGGCGGCGAGGGCGATCGCCTGCGCGCCGTCGCTCGCTTCGCCGACGACGGTGAAGTCGTCTTCCGCCTCCAGCACCATGCGAAAACCCACCCGCAACAAAGCCTGATCGTCGACCAGCAGGATGCTAATCAGTGCGGAACGGGGGGTCATTGTTCGTCCTCAAAGTTCAGGGTCGCGTCTACGCGCCAGCCGTCACGGAATCCCGGCGCCGCCTCAAAGGTTCCGCCGTAGATCGCCACACGTTCCTGCATTCCGATCAGGCCGCGCCCGAAGCCGCGTTCGCTCGCCACTGCCATATGTCGCCCATTGTCGCTAATCGTGACCTGGGCAGCACCGGGCGAACACTGCAGGCGCACGACCACCCGGGTCGGAGTGTCTGCATAGCGCAGCACGTTGGTCAGCGACTCCTGGATGAGCCGAAAAATGGTCAGCTGCACGCTCGCATTGCTCGGCTCACGCCCGCTGCGCTCCAACACAACGGGAAGACCGGTCGACCGAAACGATTCCACGAGGTCGGCGAGCTGGTCAATGCCTGGCTGCGGAGCACGCGGGGCCGGGTCCGTGTCCACCTCGAGCACTCCGAGCAGCCGGCGCATCTCGGACATGGACCGGCGCCCAGTGGCTGCGACGTCGAGCATCGCCGCGCGGGATCGCTCCACGTCTTTGGGGGCGATGGCGTGGGCACCGTCGGCGAGCGCCACCATGACCGAGAGGCTATGGGCGACGACATCGTGCATTTCGCCGGCGATTCGGGCACGCTCGGAGACGCGGGAGAGCTGCGCCTGCTGGTCGCGTTCGCGGGTGAGCTGCGCGGCCAGGTCCAGCAGCGACGAGACGTAGCGCTTGCTGTTGCCCATATTGACGCCGACCAGGGTCGCGGCGAGCAGCATGATCGCCACCTGGACGGCGACCGGAATCCATGGAACTTCGTCGGGATTGTCGGTGAGCCAGGCGGCCAGTCCGGCCAGCAGAACGGATGCGCTGAAACCGCTCCAGGCGCTGCGCACGTCCGAATAGACCGCGACCGCGTAGAGCGCCAGGAGCTGGGCGATGAGGTGCACTTCGCCGTAGTCGGCGAAGGTGAGCAGGCCGATCCAGGTCAGAACCAGGACGAGCCGCGGCATCCGTCGGCGAAAGAACAGGGCGACGGCCAGCAGCAGCATGATGCCGGCATTGAGCAACACATCCGGGACCGGAGCGGGGGCATCGTCGAGCAAGTTGAGCACTAGGGTGAGCACCATCGGCACGACGTAAATCGCCGCGACGAGGCCGTCGGCCAGGTAGGGATGTCTGGTCCAAAACCGCCGCACTACTCCGGGCGGGGTGGGCAGGAGCAGTTCTCCCCCCGGCGCCAGAGCGCGCCCGGGGGGAGAACTGTTGGTGCTCATCTATCGACTCTACGGGTCGTGGTGGGTCAGGCGTCCCGGCGCTTGAGCAGCAGCGCGGCAACGCCGAGGCTCACGACCACCCAGACGAGCACGATCAGGAAGCCCTGCCAGGACTCCATGGTGTTCGGTGTGATCATCGTCGTACCGGCCACGGTGAAGAGGTAAGGCATGATGTCGGCGATCCACTCAATGAAGATCGACAGCACGGCCAACACCGTCGGCAGCAGCAGGGTGATTCCGAGCACCGTCGCAATACCGCCGGCGCTGCTGCGCAGAATTGTGCCGATGCCGAGGGCAAACACGGCGATGATCGCAAGGAACAGCGCGTTACCGAGCAGCGGCAAAATCACCTCGGTGTCGAACAGGCTCGCGGTCAGGTCCTTGGCGCCCAGGATGGGGAGGACCGCGAGGAACGATCCGACCACGCTGATCAGGCCGACCAGGAAGGTGAAACCGAACAGCACGACAACCTTGGCCCAGAGTGCGGGCAGACGATTGGGCACTGCGGTCAGCGTCGACTTGATCATGCCGCTTGAGTACTCACCGCTGATCGAGAGCACGCCGAGGACGGCGACAATCAACTGGCCAAGTCCGAGACCGGTCGTGGAGACGAGCACGAACATTTGCGCACTCTCCAACGCTATGGGGGCGCCGGTGGTCGGATCGAACCCGGCCGTTGACGCCGACATGGCGAACGACATCAGCACGGCTATGCCGAGCGAGACCACGACAACGAGGGAGAGCGTCCAGTAGGTGGAGCGCAGGCTCCACAGCTTGATCGTTTCGGAGCGGAGCAAGCCGGTGATGCTGAGCCCGGATCCGGTTGGCACGAAGGAGGTGCGGGCCGCGGACGGCTGGCTGGGGGTTACGGTGCTCATCGCGTGACCTCCGCTTCGGTGTGGGAGGACGCATCGCCGGTGCGATACTCCACTTCGTTCTGCGTGAGTTTCATATACGCGTCCTCGAGCGAGGCACTCACTGCAGTGAGTTCGTGCAGGGAGATCTGGGCAGCGGCGGCGCGGTCGCCGATCTCATTCACGGTCAGTCCGCTGATCTCGATCACGCCCTGCTCGATGTTGATAATGGTCACATCCGGCTGGGCCAGCAGGGTAGCGAGGGCCGCGGTGTGCGGGGTGCGCACCCGAACCGTGTTCTGCGCGGCCGAGGCGATAATGTCGGCAACCGAGGCATCCGCTATCACTCGGCCGCGACCGAGCACGATGATGTGGTCGGCCGTGAGGGCCATCTCACTCATGAGGTGCGAGGAGAGCAGCACTGTGCGGCCCTCGGCGGCGAGCTGCTTGGTGAGCTTGCGTACCCATTGCACGCCCTCGGGGTCGAGACCGTTGACCGGCTCGTCGAGAATGAGGGTGGCCGGGTCGCCGAGCAGCGCGGCGGCGATGCCGAGGCGCTGGCCCATACCGAGGGAGAATCCGCCGACCCGCTTACGGGCTACGGACTCGAGTCCGGTGAGGTTGATGACCTCGTGCACCCGGCTGGTGGGGATGCTGTGGGTTGCCGCCATGGCGCGCAGGTGGTTGTACGCGCTGCGGCCGGTGTGCACGGCCTTGGCATCGAGCAACACTCCGACCTCACGCAGCGGCGCCTTGTGCTCGTGGTACGGCTTACCGTTGACGATGACCGATCCGGCGCTGGGCCGGTCCAAACCCACGATCATGCGCATTGTGGTGGACTTGCCCGCGCCGTTCGGCCCGAGAAAACCGGTGACCTTGCCGGGCTGCACCGTGAAGTCGACCGCGTCGACCGCGGTCTTCCTTCCGTAGTGCTTGGTCAGGGACTGTGCCTGGATCACGACTGCCTCAATTCGTTGGTGGGTGAGGCCCCGATCCACTGCGCTGAAGCCCCCATACCAAACGGTATGGTTAGTTGCCCTGTGGCGCATCAATCTTGCGGATGGTTATGCGGAATCCGTGTCGTACCTGAGTACGACAGGGATGCCGCCTACTTGCGGACGGTTTTCTCTTCCCGGGGTGCAGTTCCGGACGCACGCTGGTCGGCATAGTAATCCCGGGCCTCGGTCTGGCGCTCACGCTCGATGCCGCTCGCGATCGTGGCTCGGAGGTGGTCCTGCGAGTAGCCGAACGCATCGACGAGATCGAGAGCATGCGGACGGATGCGCGCGATCAGCCGGTCGATGTAGGCCGTGACGGCCTGGGCCCGCTGGGCCGAGAGCCGACCGTGGATGAGGTACCAGGCGAGGTTTTTCTCCACCAAGCCGAGGCCGAACAGGTCGCGCAGCCACGTCAGTACCTGCCTGGTGCCGGCATCCATCGGAGCGTCCAGCGCCCGGGTGAACGACTCCCACTGCAGCAGTTCGCCGTGGGCACGGGTCGCTTCGATGAGCTCGTTCTGGTGTGCGTTGAACAGGTCGGCGGCCTGCTTCTTTGGCAGTTTGGTGGCGCCCCGCAGCTTGCCGGCAATCTCACCGATCATGCTCTCGACCCGATCGGTGAGCAGCTCGCGCTGAACATCAGCCTCGCGGAGGGCACCGACCGAGCGGGCCGTTGATCCGCGGTCGGCAACGGACTGGCCCAGGGTACGGAGGCCTGTGCCGTGGTAGGCGCGGCCAGCGGCGTGCTGCACTACGTAGCGGGCGAGGGCGCCGGCATCCGCTGTGGCGAATTTACGGCTGTAATCGGTGAGCAGACGCTTGGCGACGAGCTGCAGCAGCACGTTGTTATCGCCCTCGAAGGTCGCGAAGACGTCGAGGTCGGCGCGCAGCCCCACGAGGCGGTTCTCGGCCATGAAGCCGGCGCCGCCGCAGGCCTCGCGAGCTTCCTGCAGGGTGTCGAGTGCATGCCAGGTGGAAAGCGGCTTGAGCGCGGCGGCGAGGGTTTCGAGGTCTTGCCGGTCGTCGTCGGTGTCGGCCTTGCCGCTGAACACTTCGTCGAACTTCACCAGGAGCTCATCGTGCGCGAACGTCTGGGCGTAGGTCGTGGCGAGGCGCGGAAACAGGCGGCGCTGGTGCCGCTGGTAGTCGAGGATGACCTCTTCATCGGTGTCGCTGCCCGCGGTGAATTGACGACGCTGGCTCCCATAGGTGATCGCGATGGTCAGCGCCAAAGCGGATGCCGCGGTGGCGGCACCGTCGAGCGACACGCGACCCTGCACGAGCGTACCGAGCATCGTGAAGAAGCGCCGACCCGGGCTTGATATCGGGCTGGAGTACGTGCCGTCCTCGGCGACGTCGCCGTACCGGTTAAGCAGGTTTTCGCGCGGGATGCGCACGTTGATGAAGTGCAATCGGCCATTGTCAATGCCGTTGAGGCCACCTTTCAGGCCGTCATCCTCGCCTCCGATACCGGGGAGGAATTCGCCATCGGCGCCCCGGATGGGCAGGTAGAAGGCGTGCACACCGTGGTTGGTTCCCCGGGTGATGAGCTGCGCGAACAGCACTGCGGCGATGCCATCTTTCGCGGCGTTGCCGAGGTAGTCCTTCCAGGCGGCGCGGAACGGAGTGTTGATGACGAACTCGCCGTTCGCGGCATCGAAGGTTGCGGTGGTGCCGATGCTCGCGACATCGGAACCGTGGCCGATCTCGGTCATGGCGAACGCACCGGGAACGGAGAGGTCCATGATGCCGGGAAGGTACTTATCGTGGTGTGGTTTGGTGCCAAGGTGCAGCACGGCGGCGCCGAACAGGCCCCACTGAACGCCGCCCTTGATCTGCAGACTCGGGTCGGCAATGACGAGTTCTTCGAAACCGGCTATGTTTCCGCCGTGGTCGTCCTGTCCGCCAAGGTGTTTGGGGAAGGCGCGCAGCACGTGGCCGTTGGCAGCAAGCACCTTGAGCTGCTCAAGTACGCGCAAGCGGTGGTCGGCCATGGAGAGGCCTTCGATGCGCTGCATTTCGGGACGTGCAGTCACTTCTCGGGCGACAAGGCGCACGTCAGCCCAGGTGCCGAGCAGCTGGCGTCCGAGCTGCTCGACATTGACCTTGAGCGCGGTCTCGTCACCGATGGTCTTGATGGGGCCGGTGTCAGTGGTGCCGGAAAGGCGGGGCTCGATCGTCGTCGATCGGACGTTGGAGCGCTGGGCCGTGTCAACCATCATTGGTCCTAACTGTTCGCGTGAAAGTGGTGATTGCCACGTTAGAACCACATCGTGTGGCCGCGAAATGCGCGGTGCGGAGGCCACAACGATATATGCCGTCCACGGCATTGGTTTTGTAGGATCAGTACAACTTCAGACGCCTCCAACCTGCGCTCCCCCACAAATAAGGTGGTCAGGCGCGGGCGGCGATGACCTCGAGCAGGGCCTCGCCGTAGGCTTCGAGCTTCTTGGCTCCGATTCCGGTGATGCCGTCGAGCCCGGCAAGGGTGGTCGGGCCGGCTGCGGCGACGGCAATCAGCGTGGCGTCACCGAAGACGATATAGGCGGGCACGCCCTGCTCCTTCGACTCGGCCGAGCGCCAGACGCGCAGCGCTTCGAACAAGGTCTCCTGCGCGGTACTGAGGTCGGCGGCAGCGACCTTGCCTGCGCTCGGGCGGCGGGCCGCGCTGGAGCGCACGGGGCGGTCGGGTTCGCGCCGCAACTGCACGTCGCGATGCCCACCCAGAACCTCCGCGGCGGCATCCGTAAGAATTAGGGTGCCGTATTCGCCGGAGGTGGCGAGCAGGCCCTGCGCCAGCATCTGGCGAACGACACCGCGCCAGGCCTGGTCGCTGAGGTCGGCGCCGACGCCCCAGGTGCTCAGTTCCGTGTGCCGGTACTGCGTTGCCCGAGGCGTTTCCTTGCCGCGGAGAATATCGATGAGGTGGCCGGCGCCGAACTTTTGGTTGCGTTCGCGGTGCAGCCGCACGATAGTGGAGAGCAGCTTTTGGGCGGGGATGGTGCCGTCCCAAGCTTCGGGGGGCTCAAGGCAGGTGTCGCAGTTACCGCAGGGTTCACTGGTCTGCCCGAAGTAGCGCAGCAGGTTGACGCGGCGGCAGTGCACTGTTTCGCACAGGGCGAGCATGGCGTCGAGGTGGGCGGACAGTTTGCGCCGATGGCTAAGGTCGCCGGGCGACTCGTCAATCATGCGGCGCTGCTGCACCACGTCTTGCAGGCCGTAGGCGAGCCAAGCCGTGGCCGGAGCCCCATCGCGGCCCGCACGACCGGTCTCCTGGTAGTAGCCCTCGACCGATTTGGGCAGGTCGATGTGGGCGACGAAGCGCACGTCGGGCTTGTCGATTCCCATGCCGAACGCGATCGTCGCGACGATGACAACGCCCTCCTCACGGAGGAACCGGGACTGGGTGCGGGCGCGCAAACCCGCGTCGAGTCCGGCGTGGTAAGGCAAGGCGTTCACGCCGTTCTGACGCAGAAACTCGGCGGTCTGGTCGACGGTCTTGCGGCTGAGCGCGTAGACGATGCCCGCATCACCAGGGTGCTCGGTCTTCAGGAAGGACAGCAGTTGCTTGCGCACCTCGGACTTGCCGACGATGCGGTACTGAATGTTGGGCCGGTCGAAGCTCGCCACGAAGTGCTTCGCGTCACCCATCTGCAGACGGGTGGTGATCTCCTGGTGCGTGGCGTCCGTCGCGGTGGCAGTGAGGGCGATGCGCGGCACGTCGGGCCAGCGGTCGGCAAGTTCGCTGAGCGCGAGGTAGTCCGGCCGAAAATCGTGTCCCCACTGCGACACGCAGTGGGCCTCATCGATGGCGAACAGGGAGATGGTACCGCGGTCGAGCAGCCGTTTGGTGGCCTCGTTCGAGAGGCGCTCGGGGGCGACGTAAAGCAGGTCCAGGTCGCCGTTGAGGTAGTCTCGCTCGACCTGGCCTCGAGTAACGGAATCCTGGCTGGAGTTGAGGAATTCGGCGCGCACACCGACGGCGGTGAGCGCGTCGACCTGGTCCTGCATCAGGGCGATGAGCGGCGAGACGACGATGCCGGTGCCGGAGCGCACGAGCGCAGGAATTTGGTAGCACAAACTCTTGCCACCGCCGGTGGGCATGAGCACGACGGCGTCCTTGCCGTCGATGACCTGTGCGATAATCTCGGCCTGGTCGCCGCGGAAGGAGTCGTAGCCGAACACGGTGTGCAGGGCTTCGGCCGCGGTCTTGAACTTGCGAGTCGCGGCGCGCACGGGTGCTGCGGGACGGGTGGCCGCGTGGCCACTGGCTTGGTTCGAAGCGGATGCTGCGCCTGAGTTGGCCGGCTGCCGCTGGAACTGCTGGTCGCCGAACTGCCGGTCGGCCTCGGGCGGCGGCGCGTCGTAGTCGTCAGGGGCGTCGAAGTCGCTGGGGCCGTCGAAGTCGCTGGGGCCGTCGAAATCACTCGGTGCATCAACGTCGCGGGGTGATTCAGCGTCGTCAGGATTCCAGGGCAGCTCAGCGTTCCAACTCACCTGCCTAACTGTACCCGGCCCCTCTGACACGTTCCCTCCGCAGCACCCCCTCTCCGCGAGAGCGGGAAATGTGTTGCTTCGGGGTGCTGAAGCAACGATTTTCTCGCTCTCGCGAGAAGCCTGAGGACGGAAGTTTAGGTGCGGGGCTTGCGGCGCAGGACGAGTAGGGTCGCGGTGACCGCGAGGAGCACGGCGCCGAGGGTGCCGCCGATCCAGGCGACCGTCGACGGGGAGCCGTCGGTGCCGGGATCTGAGGGCAGTGAGGTGCCGACATCCGATTTGGCAGCATCCGTTTCGGTGCCGCAGGTCGGTGCGGTGGCGACGCCCTCGGCGAGCGCCTGATCGGCCGCTGGCTGCCAGTCGAAGGTGAACTCGTCGGAGATCGCGTGGCCGTCGGTCGAGACTGTCTGCCAGATGACCGTGTACTCTCCGGCGGCGCCGAGCTGCGCCGAAGTCTCGACGGTGGCGCCGGAGACTGTTCCGCACCCGTCGCCATAGAAGAGTGGCGCGTCGGCCGGGCCGGTGATGACCAAGGCGCTGCCTGCGCCGGATCCGCCGAGATCGAGGAGCAGATCGTTCGTGGTGACCGAGAACACGCCGGGCTGCTCGGTCACGACCGCGTCGGCTGCCGGCGAGGATCCGACGACGTAGTTGTGCGCGGAGGCCGGGGCCGCAGCCCCGCCGAGCGCTACGACAACGACGACGCCCGCGAATGCTGCACGCGTCGCGCCGCGAAGCAGCGACCGACTCGCCCGACCGTCCCAGGTGCGAACATTCGCGGTTGTCGCGCCGCTGGGCGTTGTGTTGCCGCGCACGCTGCTAGACCGTCTGCTTGCGGCGGGCCGTGATGGCTAGCACGATGCTGATCGCTCCGACGACGAGTCCGCCAGCCCCCAGCACACGGGCGAGCACATCATCGGATGCGGTCGTTGTGTCGGTCGCGATCGCCGTCGTGTCGTCGTGCGTGGCGACTGTTTCAGCGTCGGTGTTGCTGTGCCCGTGCTCGTCACCGGTCGCCGCGGTCAAGGTGATGAACGGCGCCGGCAGGGCGGGTTCGTCTCCGCCGTCGATGGTGGACTCACTCCAGTTGGTTTCGCCCACCTCGCACGTCTGCAGCACGGGGAATTCGAGGGTTTCACCTTCGGCCTCGGCGGGCAGTTGCAGGCTCAGCGCGAAGGTGTCGCGAAAACCGTCCGGCAGCGGCGTCGTGGCCGTGTAGCTGACCTGGCCGACGCGCGTCGTGATTTCGTTGCCGTGACCGTCATCGATCGGGGTGGCCAGGTCGACATTGATTTTCTCGACCGTCCAGCCCGGATTAATGGTCGGTGACACGCTGAGGATGCTCTCGGGGATATCGATCGTCATCTGTGTGGTCGACGAGCCCTCGCAACCGTGCGCGGTCGAGAACGTGAGCACGATCGACGAACCGGCGGCCGTGCTGGTCGGCGTCGCACTGACGTGGGCACTCGCCGCGAGCGGGGACGCGAGCGCAAGCAGGGCTCCAGCAGTCAAAGCGGTGACGGTGAGAATGGGGGTCGTGTGCTTCATGATTATCCTTCAACGTGGGGTGCCCGGAGCAAACCGAACGGGGCCGACGAAGCCTCTGCTAATCGTTCGGTGCGGTGGGAAAAATGGTCTGGTGTGTTCGTCAGGCGGCGAGCGCGAAGGCCGGCGGGCCACGATGCCGCATGGCCGACAACACCAGAAGCAGATATCGCGGTGCGACCACCGGGGCCACGTTCCCGATGCGCTGCGGGGCAACGACCGGCACGGCCAGTTGAGCCGGCGCGAACAGGGTACGGATGCCCAGGCGAACGTTTTCGACCAGACCCCAGAACGCTCGCTCGGCGAATCGCAGCGCGAGAATCGTGACGATCGCCGCACCGACGTGAGCGAACCCCATGGCCCCGCCATCGTGTAAGTCGTGCGCGCTCGCGCCCAAAATCGTGGGGTCGATCAGACCGGGTAACGCCGCATGCTGATGGGTGCCCGATGCGGCAAGGGCATCAGCCCCGAGAGCACCATTCGGTGCTCCGAGCGAAAACAGTCCGTGAAAAACGACCTGGCTGATCAAAACAGATGCAGCACCCCGCCAGAAAGACAGCGTGCGGCCGGCCAGCGCGACGCAGACCATGCCGGTGAAGGCGAGTGACACGACGACGGCGAGTAGTCCGGGCGCGAGACCACCACCGAGGGTGTGCGACAGCGCGGCGACAAAGGTAGAAAACACGGCGACGATCCAGCCGCGCGCAAAGCGGGCCCAGCGTGTGTGCATCTCGACCCCTCTCCGCTTGTTTCCAGAGTAGCCGACCGACCCTGCAAAAATACTGGCTCGGGCGCCACCCTTGGGGTGGGGGCCGAAGTGCGCGGGCTAGTAGACGAGCACCCCGATCGGGCGCGATATCGATGCGCCCAGGGCGTCGCTATCGCCATAATGCGCGGTCAATTTGTGCACGCCGCGGCTCAGCCCGGTGATGCCCGTCGTCACGACTCCGTCATGCTGCGATGTGAACAGCCTGGTCTTGACGAGCTCACCCCGGTCGTGCACCTGGATGGTTCCGGTCGGCACGGTGCCGTCGTTGTGATGCCCAGGACGACCGGCCCACCGCTGATAAGGATCGGGATCGAGAACTGCGTTCCCAAACCGCTCACATCGAACATGATCTCGTTCGTGGCGGATTCGACCTTTCCTGTGGCGGCGCCCTCGTGCAGGAACAGGATGACGACATCCGCTTCACCGTTGGCGGCATCGCCGTCGTGAAGATCAGTAAAAATCCGAAGAACAGCAGGGTGAAACTTGCGACGGCTCGATGACGACGTCGTGTGGTCGCTGGGGAGATTGCGGGGTGGACTAATCGATCGAGGTACGTTGTGCTCGGGTCAAGATCGCGCTCCTTGTTGAGAATGACTCTGCTACGGCCACAGTGAATATAGGGGCAACACGGCACGTGGCCCAGGGCAAGCACCTTTTCGCAAGCGGATGACGCAGCACCCGCTTGCGCGATCAATGAGGGTCAGGCACGGCCCGTGAAGGCGGGTTTGCGCTTCTCCTGAAAGGCAGCAAAGCCCTCGCGATAGTCGCTGGTGGCGCACAGCGCGGCCTGGGCCGCTGTCTCGTCGCTCAGGCTCTGCCAGAGTCCGAGGCGCTCGTCGCGCAGCGACTGCACGAGCGCCTTGCTTGCCAGAAATGCCTGGGTAGCACCAGCTGCCGTGCGCGTCGCCGCCTGCACGGTCGCCTCGGTCAGCTCCGCAGCTGGAAAGACCTGGCTGAACAGGCCGCCGGCGACGGCTTCAGCCCCAGACATGAGGCGTCCGCTATAGATCAGGTCGAGGGTGCGGTGTGCGCCGAGGCGTTCCAGAAACAGGGCGTGCCCGCCGGAGTCGAGGGTGGCGCCGAGATTCGCGAACGGTGAGCCGATCTTGGCGGTGTCGGCAACGTAGACGACGTCGGTGGCGATGAGCAGGCCGAGTCCGACTCCAAGGCAGGCACCGTGGGCGGCCGCGTAGGTCGGTGCCGGAAACTGGCTCATGCGCTGCAACAGCGGGGTGACGAGATCGCCAAGGTAGCCGAGCACGTCGTCGGTGCGCGGATCGACGCCTGCAATATCCCGCCCGGCGCAGAACGCCCGCCCCTCACCGCGCAGCACGAGTGCCCGCACGCCGGCCCGCTCGGCGGTCTGGTAGGCCGCGTCGAGTTCAACGATCGCGGCTTCATCGAGGGCGTTGAGCTTGTCGGGTGCGTTCAGCACCACGTGGGCGACGTCGTTGTCTATCGAGAGGTCAATCACGGCATCCGCTTTCTTGGTGTTAGCGCGTTAGACGTCATAGTCGACCACGACGGTGTCTGTGGTCGGGTGCGACTGGCAGGTCAGGACGTAGCCGCGAGCGAGTTCTTCGGGCTCGAGCGCGTAGTTCTCGGTCATGGTGACGTCTCCGCCGACCAGTTTGGCGCGGCAGGTACCACAGACTCCGCCGGCGCAGGCGAACGGCACGTCGGGACGCACGCGAAGGGCAGCGTTCAGGATGCTCTCGTTCGCGTTGACCGGGGTGGTGACCGTGTTGCTCTGGCCGTCGAGCGTGAACTCGATCTGGAACGTCTTGTCACCCGCGCCGATGATGACCGGCCGGCCTCGATCACCACGGGCCGCCGAGGGCTCGCCGGTGGTGAACAGTTCGAAGCGCACATGCGAGCGATCGACGCCGGTGCTTTCGAGGGTGTCGCGGCAGAGCTGCACGAGTTCGAAGGGGCCGCACAGAAACCATTCATCGACCGTGGCCGGACGCAGAATGGTGTCGAGCATACGTCGAAACTTCTTCTCGTCGATGCGGCCAGACAACAGTGTTGAAGAGCGCTGCTCGCGGGAGAGCACGTGATAGAGCGCGAGGCGGGCCGGGTAGCGGTCCTTCAGCTCGGCCAGTTCGTCGAGAAACATCACGTCAAGCGCGGTGCGGTTGGTGTATACGAGGGTGAACATCGACGTCGCGGAGGCGGCGAGCACTGTGTGAGCGAGCGCCATGAGCGGGGTGATTCCCGAGCCAGCGGCCACGCCGACGACGTGCTTGTAATCGAGGTCTTTCAGCGTTGTAGTGAAGCTACCCTGCGGGCTCATTACGTCGATTTCGTCGCCGGCGTGCAGTTCGCTGTTGGCCCAGGTCGAGAAAAGACCACCGAGGTCACGTTTGATCGCAACGCTGATTTCACCTGCTGTTTCCGGCCGGCAGATCGAATAGCTGCGGCGCAGTTCCTGGCCGTCGATCATTGCGCGCAAGGCGAGATGCTGGCCGGGCAGGTAGCCAAAAGCTCCTTGGAATTTGGGCGGAACGGTGAAAGTGACCTCGACGCTGTCCGCGGTGAGCGGTCGCACTTCGGCCACGGTCAGGGTGTGGAAGCGCGCGCGGTGCTTGACCGGCGCCCGGGTAGTGGCGCTCTGGTTCGTGGATTCGAGACGTGTTGCAGCCATTAGAGCACCTTGAAGTAGTCGAACGGCTCGAGGCAATCTCGGCATTCGTAGAGGGACTTGCAGGAGGTGGAGCCAAAGTGAGCGAGCTCGCGAGTGTTCAGCGAGGAACAGCGCGGGCATTTCACAGCCATTTTCAGGCGGATCGGGCCGGTCGGACCTGAGCCGCGTACGGTCGCATGCCCGGTCGGAGCCGCGATGCCATACTCACGGAGCTTGTTCTGGCCGACCTCGCTCATCCAGTCGGTGGTCCATGCCGGGCTGAGCACCAAGCGAACCGAGACGTTCTCGTACCCGGCGCTCGTGAGCGCCGTGAGAACGTCGTCGCGCATGGCGTCCATCGCGGGGCATCCGCTGTAGGTCGGGGTCAGGGTGACGGCAACCGCGTCGCTGGTGACGTTGACCGAGCGCAGCACGCCAAGATCCTCGATGGTGAGCACCGGAATCTCGGGGTCGACGACCTGGGCGGCAATCGCCCAGGCAGCCAGCGAGGCCGCATCGAAGGGACGCGGGCGCGCCAGGGATTCGTGCGCGTCGATGGTCACCAGGACGCTCCGGGGTGGGCGCGGGTGAGTACCTGCATTTCGGCCAGCAGAAAGGCCAGGTGTTCGGAGTGCCGGCCGATGCGGCCACCGCCGGAGGCGACAAATCCGCGCGGAATTTCAAGTTCGGCTTCGGCGAGCACCGGCGCGATGGCGGAGTCGAACGCGGGGCGCAGGGTCGACGGGCGAACCGCGATTCCTTCGAGGCTGTCGATGAGTGGGTCGTCGCGAAAGATCTCTTCGACGTATGGCCAAAGATCGCTCAGGGCGGTGATCATGCGGCGGCGGGATTCGTCGGTGCCCTGCGCGAGGCGCAGTACCCACTGGGTGGAGTGGTCGCGGTGATAATCGACCTCCTTCACCGCTTTGGCGGCGATTGCGGCGAGGGTCGCGTCAGCGGATGCCCGCAGCCGACTGTACAGCTCGAATAGGTAGTGGGACACGACGAATTGGCGCGCGATCGTGTGAGCGAAGTCGCCGTTGGGCTGCTCGACGATGTGCAGGGAGCGAAAATCCGGCTCGGTGCGCCAGTAAGCGAGGTCGTCTTCGGTGCGGTTCGTGGCGGTGCCGGCGTAGTGAAGCAGCGACCGGGCGTGCCCGATCAGGTCCAGGGCGACATTGCCGAGGGCAACGTCTTCTTCAAGCTCGGGAGCGCGGGATATCCAGGCGCCGAGTTGCTGGGACAGGATAAGCGAGTCATCGCCAAGCCACAGGGCATATTCCGCGACGTCGGGGGTAGCGACGGACGGGCCCTCGATCAACTCGGCGTCGAGGGTGGTAACGTCGACGGCGACGTGGCCGTGAACATCCGCTTTACTGTCGTCACCACTCATAGGTTGGCTCGTCATAGGTGCTTCACGCCCTCGCTCTTGGAGTAGTAGCTCGCGTGGCGGTAGTTCTTACCGGCGGGCGATTCGAAGAACGCGCCCTTGGCGTCTGGGTCACTCGTGGTGATGGCGGCGGCGGGAACGACCCAGACCGAGACGCCCTCACTGCGGCGGGTGTACAGGTCGCGGGCATTGCGCACGGCGAGGGTCTCGTCGGGGGCGTGCAACGAGCCGACGTGCACGTGACTGAGCCCACGGTTGGAGCGCACGAAAACCTCCCAGAGGGGCCAGATTTCTGCTGCTGAGTCGCCAGGAGTGGTCATGAGGCTGCCATTTCTTCAGTTCGTGCGGACTGTTTACGTGCATAAGCCGCGGCTGCTTCGCGCACCCACTTGCCCTCGTCGTGGGCGTCGCGACGACGCTGCAGGCGCTGGGCGTTGTTCGGGCCGCGGCCGGCGAGCACCTCGTGGAACTCGGTCCAGTCGATCACGCCGAGATCCCACTGCTGGGTTTCCTCGTTGAAGTGCAGGTCGGGGTCCGGCAATGTAATGCCGAGCACGGCCGCCTGCGGAACAAGCATGTTCACGAACCGCTGACGCAGCTCATCATTGGAGTGACGCTTGATCTTCCAGGCCATCGACTGCGCTGAGTTGGGTGAGTCATCGTCGGGTGGGCCGAACATCATCAGCGCGGGCCAGTACCAACGATCGACCGAATCTTGCGCCATTTGGCGCTGCTCATCGGTGCCCTGCATGAGCTCGAGCAGTATTTCGAAGCCCTGACGCTGGTGGAAAGATTCTTCCTTACAAATACGCACCATGGCACGGCCGTACGGGCCATAACTGGCCCGGCATAGCGGTACTTGATTGCAGATGGCAGCGCCATCGACGAGCCAGCCGATCGAGCCCATGTCAGCCCAGCTCGGGGTTGGGTAGTTGAAGATCGAGGAGTAGCGCGCCTTGCCGGCGATGAGGGCATCCGTCATGTCATCGCGGGTAGCGCCGAGGGTCTGCGCGGCGGAATAAAGATAGAGGCCGTGACCCGCCTCGTCCTGCACCTTGGCCATCAGGATGGCTTTGCGCTTGAGGCTCGGGGCGCGAGTGATCCAGTTCGACTCGGGCTGCATACCGATGATCTCGGAGTGCGCGTGCTGCGAGATCTGGCGCACGAGCGCCTTGCGGTACCCCTCGGGCATCCAGTCGCGCGGCTCAATGCGCGAATCGGCTTCAATCAAGTCGTTGAACTGCTGTTCTTCGACACTGATTGCAACGGATGCGCTCGTATCGGGCGTGATGGTGCTTGTCATCATCGGCTCCTGGTCTGCGTTGACTGCGGTGGTCGGATCTTTGTCGTGTGCAAGCTGGCGACGCTAAGGTAATGCACGTCGAGAATTTCGCGCACTGAACGGCCTTCTATTACCAACCGATCGTTCAGTTAGTATATAGTCTCATTATTGGGCGGGCAACCCCCGCTTGAACGGCAACTCAACGAGGAGATCCGAATGACGGAAGCACCGCCCGCCGGCAGCCAGGCCATGATGCAGCGCGACCGGGCATCCGCTTCTCTCGGAATGATCGTGCGCCGTAACGAGCCGGGCCACGCGGTGGTCTCGATGATGGTGCGCGACGACATGCTCAATGGTTTCGATGTCACCCACGGCGGTTTCATCTTCGCTCTCGCCGACACGGCCTTCGCCATTGCCTGCAATGACTCGCATCACGTGACGCTCGCGGCCGGCGCCGACATCACCTTTCTAAAGCCGACCACGAGCGGCCAGAACCTGACCGCAACCGCGCTGTTGCGGGTCAAGAGCGGCCGAAGCGGCATCTACGACGTGCGGGTGACCATCGACGACGACGTCACGGTCGCCGAATTTCGCGGCCGAAGCCGCACCACCAACTTGCCCGTTCCCGCTCGCAACCACCTCTAACCCTTCCGGAAGGCACCATGTCAACGCTGACCAAGACCCGTCTGCACGCACCGGCACTAGCGGAGCTCGACGCGGCAGAACGGATGTCCCGCGACGAGATCCGCGCGCTGCAACTGATTCGCCTCAAGCACACCGTGCGGCATGCATACGAGAACGTACCTCTATATACACGCAAATTTGATGCTGTCGGCGTACACCCCGACGATATCCGCACCCTCGAAGACGTGACGCTGCTGCCCTTCACAACCAAGGAAGATCTGCGCGTCTCTCACCCGTTCGGCATGTTCGCAGTACCGATGGACCAGGTCGCACGCATTCACACGTCGTCGGGCACGACCGGCCTGCCGACCGTAGTCGGTTACACCAAGAATGACCTCACGATGTGGGCGGGGCTGGTCGCCCGCAGCCTGCGCGCCTCGGGTGTTCGCCCCGGAATGAAAGTGCACAACGCTTACGGCTACGGCCTGTTCACCGGGGGACTGGGCGCCCACGCCGGCATCGAAGCACTCGGTGCCTGCGCCATTCCCATCTCGGGCGGACAGACCAATAAGCAGGTGCAGATGATCACGGACTTCGAACCGGACGTCATCATGTCAACACCGAGCTACCTGCTCACGATCACCGACGCCATGGTGGCCGCCGGTCTCGATCCGCGCCGTTCCAGTCTCAAGGCCGGCGTGCTCGGTGCCGAACCGTGGACCAACCAGATGCGACTCGAGCTGGAAGACCGACTCGACTTCGATGCACTCGACATCTACGGCCTCAGCGAGGTTATGGGCCCCGGGGTCGGTAATGAGTGCATCGAGTCCAAAGACGGCCCGCATCTCTGGGAAGATCACTTTCTGCCGGAGATCATCAATGGTGACAGCGGACACAGCCTGCCAGACGGCGAAACGGGCGAACTCGTATTCACGTCGCTGACCAAGGAGGCGTTTCCGGTCATCCGTTATCGCACCAAGGACCTGACCCGATTGCTTCCCGGTAGCGCTCGGCCAGGTATGCGCCGCATGGAGAA
Organism: Cryobacterium sp. Y62; assembly: GCF_002929785.1. Taxonomy (NCBI): domain Bacteria; kingdom Bacillati; phylum Actinomycetota; class Actinomycetes; order Micrococcales; family Microbacteriaceae; genus Cryobacterium; species Cryobacterium sp. Y62. Next base: position 110,849 of record NZ_PJJK01000113.1, read on the forward strand.
GATCACCGGTCGAAACGACGACATGATCATTCTGCGCGGGGTCAACCTGTTTCCTACCCAGATCGAGGAGATCGTGCTCGGCATCGAACACCTCTCGCCGCACTTCGTGCTGGAACTGACCCGACCGTCCCGCATGGACGAGCTCACCGTGCGCATCGAACGGCACGAACACGCCGACGATGCCGCCTCCGCGGTCGCCCGCGTCCTGCTTATTGCCCTAATCAAGGACCGGATCGGGTCGAGCGTCAATGTGCTCATCGTTGAACCCGGAACCCTCGAGCGCAGCACCGGAAAGCACAAGCGCGTATACGACCTGCGCTAGTTTGTCGTAGCCGGCCCCCTGCGTGAGAGACTCAAGACCTATGTCTGACCTACACACCCCCAAGCGCGGGCGCCCCGGCTACGACCAGCGCGCCATCCTCGAGATCGCCGTTACCGCATTCAATGAATTTGGCTACGACGCCACCTCGATGGGGGTGCTCGCGACACGCCTGGCCCTATCGAAAGCAGCCATTTACCACCATTTCTCCTCGAAGGATGAAGTGCTGCAACTTGCCCTCGACGAGGCGCTCAACGGCCTCGAGGGCGTTCTGCTGGAGTCCGGTGCACTGACCGGCAGCGCGATCGACCGCCTGGCCCATGTGCTACGCGGTGCCGTGCACATTTTAACGTCTCGGCTGCCGTATGTAACCCTGCTGCTGCGTGTGCGTGGCAATACGGAGGTCGAGCGCCTGGCGCTCACCCGTCGCCGTGCCTTCGACCGAGCGGTCTCTGCGCTGGTCATCGAAGCGCGTGATGAGGGCTCATTGCGCAGCGACATCGACCCGCGCGTCGTCACGCGCCTACTCTTCGGCATGGTCAATTCGATCGCCGAGTGGTACCGCCCCGAAGGCCCCGAAGACGCCGGCCACCTCGCGGACGACGTGCTAGCCGTAGCCTTGGACGGCCTGCGCCGCCGCTAGCTCTCTGACGACGAGAGGCCATGCACATTGTGCATGGCCTCTCGCGCTCTATCTGGTTAACAGAAAAAGCCACCCGTGGGTGGTGTGTTAACGCAGAAAGGCCACCCGAGGGTGGCCTTTCTGGTGTTTCTAAGTTAAGTCCGGCGGTG